>NZ_JACMOM010000196.1 GCF_014378035.1 Aeromicrobium sp.
CACGGCCTCTCGACCTGCTCACCCCTCTCGACGGCAGCGCGTTCGAGCAGCAGCTCGCGCACCATCTCGACGAATGCCGGGTGGGAACCGGGCGTGTCGACGCGCTGAAAGACCAGCCCGAGCTCGTCTGCGGTTTCCTTGGCCTCGGTATCGAGGTCGTAGATGACCTCCATGTGGTCCGAGACGAAGCCGATCGGCACGACGACGACCGACGACACACCAGACCCGTGGAGCTCACGCAGGTGGTCGTTGATGTCCGGCTCGAGCCACGGCGTGCGCGGCGAGCCCGAGCGGGAACAGTAGGCGAGGGACCAGCGCTCGGCGCCGGCCCCCTCGGCCACCAGCTTCGCGACCTGCTGGTGCTGGCGCTCGTACAGCTCGCGTCCGGGTCCCCCGCTGGCGTCGTTCATGGACGTCGGGATCGAGTGCGTCACGAAGACGACGTGGGTGTCTTGGGGAGCCTGCTTGAGAGCCGCCGACGTCGCCTCGACGAACGGCCCCACGAACCCGGGATGGTTGAAGTAGTGGCGCAGCCTGCTGAGGGTGATGTCGAGGCCGGTGACCGCGTCGTACAGGTCTTCCCGGTACTGGCGGCAGCCGGAGTAGGAGGAGTAGGCGCTCGTCACGAAGCACGCTGCCCGCCGCACACCGTCGGCGGCCATCTGCCGCGCCGTGTCGCGGAGGTAGGGGTCCCAGTTGCGGTTGCCCCAGTAGATCGGCACTTCGACGCCGTGCTCGGCGAAATCCTTGCGCAGGGCATCGAGAAGCTCGAGATTGAGCTCGTTGATGGGCGACTTTCCCCCGAACAGGAAGTAGTGCTGGCCGACTTCCTCAAGGCGCTCCCGGGGGATGCCGCGCCCGGCCGTGACGTTCTCGAGGAACGGCACCACATCGTCGGGTTGCTCCGGGCCGCCGAAGGAGACAAGAAGCAGTGCGTCAAACGGGCGAGAATCCATGGGCACATCGTCCCACCGCTGCCGATAGTCTGCTCGCGCTGGGAGGCAGGAGTTGCTGAAGATGACCGTTCTCGCCAAGTACAAAGCTGCGCTGTCACGGCCCGGAGCCGCGCTTTTCTCCGTGACCGCGACGATCTCGCGGATGCCGCTGTCGATGGCCGGGCTGGGCATCGTGCTTCTGGTGTCGGAGCGGACCGGTTCCTACGCCGAAGCCGGTCTGCTGGCGGCGGTGTACGTGCTGGCAGCCGCAGCGTTCGGGCCGATCCAGGGTCGGCTCGCCGACCACCTCGGCCAGTCGGCGGTGCTCTGGGTCGTCGGGGCCGCGTACGCGGTCGGGATCTTCCTCACCCTGCTCGCCATCGAGTCGCAGTGGTCCGCACCGTGGCCGCAGCTGTGCGCTGCAGCAGCCGGACTCGCCTCGCCGCAGACGGGCAGCATGGTCCGTGCGCGGTGGACACACGCCGTGAGCGACAGGAGCCAGCTCAACACCGCGTTCTCGATCGAGGCGGTGCTGGACGAGGTCGTCTTCGTCGTCGGCCCCGTGCTGGTCACCTTCCTGACCCTGCAGGTCGCGGATCTCGCTGGCCTCATCGTTGCCGCGGTCGCCGCCACCCTCGGCTGCTGGGCTCTCGCGCTGCAGCACAGCACGGCGCCGCCTGCCGTCGTTCACGACGCCGGCAGACGCCCGCCGATCGGCTGGACGCTGCTCGGGCCCGTTGTCGCAGCATCGCTGGGCCTTGGTGTCGTGTTCGGCTCCACCGAGGTCATCGTGGTGGCGTTCACGGCGGAGGAGGGACGACGCGGTGCCGCAGGGGCGATCCTGGCGATCTGGGCCGTGGGCAGCCTCGTCTCCGGCGTCATCATCGGCGCCCTCCCCCATCCACGTGACCCGTCACGCCGGTTGCGGGTCGCGCTCCTCGCCCTGAGCCTGCTGTTCGCACCGCTGGGGCTTCTTCCGGGAGTCTGGTGGCTGGCTGCGGGAATGTTCCTGGCCGGGTCGATGATCTCGCCGACGCTGATCGCGATCGTCAGCCTCATCGAGATGCGAGTGCCCGCGTCACGGCTCACCGAGGCATTGACGTGGAGCACCACGGGTCTCGCCGTCGGGGTGGCCCCGGGCGCTGCCGTTGCCGGTTGGGTCGTCGACGAGCGGGGGGCTTCGGCGGGGTTCTTGGTGCCCCTCGTGGCCGGGCTCGCAGCCTCCGCGGTCGTCTGGAGCTTTGGCTCACAGGATTGACCGGGGCGGGGGGTCAAAGTCAGTCCCCTGGTGGTACTAACGTGGGCCACAACATGAGTGAACTCACCCTGGCCGAACGCAGCGTCGAGCTCGTGCGTGCGTGGATTGATCCGGAACGAGCCACGCCACGTCGGCGGGACAAGTCCGCAGAGCGTCTGGCCGGTCTCCTGAAGGACCCCCAGGGCCTTGCCTTCACGATCGGGTTCGTTGACCGGGTCGTGCGGCCCGACGACCGCCGGGTAGCCGCTCGCAACCTGCGCACCCTCGCACGCGAGACTCCGTCGTTCCTGCCCCGGACCCAGCGTTTCCTGCTCAAGCTCGGCGCCGTCGCGGCCATCGTCTTCCCCAGCCTGGTCGTCTCGGTCGCACGCCGCACCCTGCGTCGCATGGTCGGCCACCTGGTCGTCGACGCCCGGCCCAAGCAGCTCGGCCGAACCATCGCGCGGCTGCGGGCCGGTGGCGATCGGCTCAACCTCAACCTGCTCGGCGAGGCGGTGCTCGGTGAGGGCGAGGCGGCAGCCCGGCGCGCCGGGACGATGGAGCTCCTCGAGCGCGACGATGTCGACTACGTCTCGGTCAAGGTCTCGTCGGTGGCCAGCCAGCTCTCGATGTGGGCGTTCGACGAGTCGGTGGCACGGGTCGTCACGCAGCTGACCCCGCTCTACGAGCTCGCAGCATCGGGTGAGCCGACCTTCATCAACCTCGACATGGAGGAGTACCACGACCTCGACCTGACAGTGGCTGTGTTCACCACGGTCCTGGAATCCTTCCCCGACCTCGAGGCCGGCATCGTCCTTCAGGCCTATCTCCCGGACGCGCTCGGGGCGATGCAAGGGCTGCAGGACTGGGCCGCGAAGCGCCGGGCCGGGGGCGGTGCTGCCATCAAGGTCCGCGTCGTCAAGGGGGCCAACCTGGCCATGGAACGCGTCGACGCGACCGTCCACGGGTGGCCTCTGGCCACGTGGTCCAGCAAGCAGGAGACCGACACCAACTACAAGCGTGTGCTCGACTGGGCCCTCACGCACGACCATGTCGACGCTGTGCGCATCGGGGTGGCCGGGCAAAACCTCTTCGACATCGCCTTCGCGTGGCTGCTGGCGGGCGATCGAGGCGTGCGCGACTCGGTTGACTTCGAGATGCTGCTGGGCATGGACAGCGGCCCGGTCGACGCGGTGCGCGGCGACATCGGGAAGCTTCTGCTGTACACGCCCGTCGTTCGACCGTCCGAGTTCGATGTCGCCATCTCCTATCTTGTCCGTCGACTCGAGGAGAATGCGAGCAGCGACAACTTCATGTCCGCCGCCTTCGAGCTCGCCGCGGAGCCAGACCTGTTCGACCGCGAGACCCGTCGATTCCTCGCCTCCGTCGCCGACCTCGACGAGGTGGTGCCTCCGCCCCACCGCACGCAGAATCGGCTCACCGAGATCCAGGCAGGGCACGACGACCGATTCGCCAACACGCCCGACACCGACCCGTCGACGAGTGCCAACCGCGAGTGGGGACGGCTCGTGCTGGCACGGTCCGCCTACACGCAGCTCGGTGCCGAGACCGTCCGCAGCAACAAGGTGCCGGGGCCGGCCAGCCTCGAGAGCCTCATCCAGGAGACCCGCTCTGCCGCCGTGTCCTGGGAATCCCGCGGCGCGGAGGTGCGCGGATGGATCCTGCACCAGGCCGGCAACGCACTGGGAGCGCGCCGTGGTGACCTCGTCTCGGTCATGGCCGCCGAGGCCGGAAAGACCATCGCCGAAGCCGACGTCGAGGTCAGTGAGGCGATCGACTTCGCCCACTTCTACGCCGAGGCCGCACAACGCCTCGACGCCGTCGACGGCGCCGAATTCGTCCCGGACCGGCTCACCGTCGTGACTCCCCCGTGGAACTTCCCGGTGGCCATCCCGGCGGGATCGGTGCTCGCTGCCCTTGCCGTCGGCAGCGGCGTCGTGATCAAGGCCGCCCCACAGACGCGCAGGTGTGCCGCCGTCATGGTCGAGGCCCTGTGGCAGGCTGGTGTGCCGCGCGACGTGCTGCGCTATGCCACGGTCGACGAAGGGGCACTCAGCAAGGCGCTCATCGCCCACTCCGAGGTCGACAGGGTCATCCTGACCGGTGGTTGGGACACCGCAGCGTTGTTCCGGTCGTGGCGTCCTGACCTCCCGCTGCTGGCCGAGACCAGTGGCAAGAACGCCATCATCATCACCCCGAGTGCCGACATCGACCTCGCGGTGGCCGACCTCGTCAGGAGCGCGTTCGGCCACGCTGGCCAGAAGTGCTCGGCGGCGAGCCTGGCGATCGTGGTGGGCTCGGTCGCCACCTCCGAGCGAATCGAGCGCCAGTTCGTCGACGCCGTCGCCTCGCTCAAGGTTGGCTTCCCCCAGGACCCTGAAGTCACGATGGGTCCGATCATCGAGGCACCGACCGGCAAGCTCGCGGAAGGGCTGACGACGCTCGGGGAGGGTGAGACGTGGCTGGTCGAGCCGCGCCAGCTGGGGCCCGACCCTCGCGTGTGGTCCCCCGGGGTCCGCTCGGGGGTTCGACCCGGCAGCCAATTCCACCAGACCGAATACTTCGGCCCCGTGCTGGGCATCATGCAGGCCTCGACGCTCGCCGAGGCGATCGAGTGGCAGAACGCCACCGACTACGGACTGACGGCAGGCATCCACTCGCTCGACGCCGCGGAGGTCAACACCTGGATCGACTCGGTCCAGGCCGGCAACCTCTACGTCAACCGAGGCATCACTGGTGCCATCGTGCAACGGCAACCCTTCGGCGGCTGGAAGCGGTCATCGGTCGGCACGACGGCCAAGGCGGGCGGACCCAACTACCTCACGCACCTCGGCACGTGGCGACCCCGCCCGCTGCGAACGGTCGCCA
>NZ_JACMOM010000197.1 GCF_014378035.1 Aeromicrobium sp.
ACCCCGGTTCACTGATCCTGCAGAGCCTGATCCTCGGGGTGCTGTTGGGAGGGCTCTATGCACTGCTGGCGGCGGGCCTGACCCTCTACTTCGGTGTCATGCGTGTCGTCATGATCGCCCATGCGGCGTTCCTGGTGCTCGCGGCCTACATCGCCTGGTCGTTCCACGACAAGACCGGCCTCGACCCGTTGTTCGCACTGTTCATCTCGGTGCCCCTCTTCTTCGTCATGGGGGTCCTGATGCAGCGGCTGCTGGTCGCACGGCTTCGGCCCGCGACACTGACGATGATGTCGGTGCTGCTGACATTCGCGATCGCGCTGACGATCGAGGGCGCGCTCGGATTCTTCTTCTCGGGCACCCAGCGACGCATCCAGCTCGGCTACAGCGGCGCGAGCTTCGAGGTCTTCGGGGCACGTGTCGCGGTCGTCAAGCTCATCATCTTCGGCCTGGCCGCCGCCTCGCTCCTGGCGCTCTACCTGATCATGAAGAAAAGTCGCTTCGGCCAGGCGCTCCGTGCCACGATCCAGCACAAGGAGGCCGCACAGCTCGTCGGCATCAAGACCGACCGCATCGCGGGCTACGGCTTCGGGCTCGGCCTCGCCACGGCTGCCGTCGGCGGCACGGCGCTCTCGCTCGACGCCACGATCTATCCCTCCCTGCACTGGCTGTGGATCGGTCCACTGATGGCGATCATCGTCGTCGGTGGCCTCGGCAGCATCCCCGGCGCGGCCATCGCGGCGATGGTGCTCGGTGTCGGGCAGAGCCTGCTGCAGCTGCCGATGGGAACGACCTGGGCGCAGACGGTGTTCTACGTCGCCCTGTTCGCCACGCTGATGTTCCGCCCACAAGGATTCTTCGGAGGTCGTCTTGCCCAGCGCTTCTAGCACCCACGCGTCCACCAGCCACCAGTCCACGAGAAGGTCCAGGATCACCCCGACCCGCGCGCTCAAGACCGTCACGTTCGTCGCCTGCGCGATCGCGCTCCTGACCTTCCCCCAATGGGCCGCCAACCCCTACATCCTCTCGGCCGGCATCGTCATCCTCAACTACGCCGTCCTGTCGACATCCTGGAACTTCGTCGGCGGATTCACCGGATACATCTCGCTCGGGCACGCGGCCTGGTTCGGGCTCGGCGCCTACTCCACCGGCCTGCTCATCACGAAGGCCGACCTCCCGAGCTTCGTCGCCTGGGCAGGAGCCGGCATCATCGTGGCGCTCCTGGCCGTTCCGGTCGGCTTCGCCGCACTGCGTGTGCGCGGTGCCTCGTTCGTCATCGTGTCCATCGCCCTGGTGCTGATCATGCTGCTGGTCTTCCAGAGCTGGAGCTCGTTCACGGGCGGCTCCAACGGCCTGATAGTTCCCCGACCGTTCCCCGGGCTGCTGCGACCCGAGCACCACCGCGTCTTCTTCTTCCTGTTCCTCGCGCTGCTCGCCGTCGCCCTGCTGGTGTGGTGGATCATCGACCGCTCCCGTTTTGGCCTCGGCCTCAAGGCGATCCGCGAGGACGAGGACAAGGCTGAGGCGCTCGGTGTCCCGACCTACAGCTACAAGCTCATCGTCCATGTCATCTCGGCCGGGTTCACCGGGCTGGGTGGCGGCATGTACGCCCTGTGGTTCGGCGATCTCGATCCGATCTTCCAGTTCTCGATCCTGATCGGGTCGTACATGGTGCTGATGGCGCTCCTCGGCGGTGTCCGCCACCTCTACGGCCCGCTGCTCGGAGCTGTCATCGTCGGCGGTGCGCTTGAGTACTTCAAGCTCGAGTTCGGCGACTCACAGCTGCACCTCGTCGCCACCGGGCTGCTGCTGGCGATCGTCGTGCTCTTCATGCCCGACGGCATCATTCCCGCCGGCACCCGGCTGCTCGACCGCCTGCGGCCCGAGGTCAGCTCGATCCGCGAGATGACGGCCGCCGAGCTGCTCGAGCACAACGAGACCAAGGCGGCGGCAGCCGCGAAGGCCGCCGCTGCCGAGGCCATCACGACAGACCCCGCCATCACAGACGAGACCCGTACGGAGGTGCGCCGATGAGCACGCTGCAGACCACCGCCAGCCTCGAGACCGTCGAGCTCAGCAAGTCGTTCGGCGGCGTCAAGGCCATCGACGCCGCGACGGTGTCGTTCCTGCCCGGCAAGATCAACGCGCTCATCGGGCCCAACGGCTCCGGCAAGACGACGTTCTTCAACTGCGTCACTGGCATGATCAAGCCTGACTCCGGATCGATCCGCTATTCCGGCAAGGACATCACCGGCCGGTCACCCCACCGGGTGACCCGCTCAGGCATCGGCCGCAGCTTCCAGCTGTGCCGCATCTTCGGCCGCATGACGGTGCTCGACAACGTCCTCGTCGCGGCCCGCACCCACGGACTGCGCGATGCTCTCGCGAGCCCTCGCAATGCCGGTGAGATCGAGAGTGCCCGGGGCTGGCTCGCCCGGGTAGGCCTCGACCACCTCGAGGGCGTCGAGGCGGGCAACCTGTCGTACGGACAGCAGAAGCTGCTCGAGCTGGCCGGGGTCCTGATGGCCGAGCCTGACCTGATCATGCTCGACGAGCCCGCAGGCGGGGTCAACCCCGCCCTGATCGGACGTATCGGCACCCTCGTGCGAGAGCTCAACGCCGAGGGCCGCACCTTCCTGATCGTCGAGCACAACATGGACATGGTCATGAGCCTCAGCGACCACGTCGTCGTCTTTGATCGCGGCCGCCCGATCGCCGAAGGTCCCCCCTCGGTGGTCCAGGCCGACCCACGAGTTCTGGAGGCGTATCTCGGTGTCTGACAACCTGCTCGAGCTCAACAACATCGAGGCCGGCTACGGCCGGGCGGCACTCGTGCTGCGTGGCCTCACCGTCAAGGTCCCCGCCGGCACGGTGGTGTGCCTCGTCGGGCCCAACGGCGCCGGCAAGTCAACGGTCCTCAAGGTCGCGAGCGGGCTGCTGGCCCCCCGCGCCGGCCGGGTCGTGGTCGACGGCGTCGACGTCACGGGCCGCGGCCCGTCACACATGCTGGACGCCGGGCTCGCCCACGTGCTGCAGGGCCACAGCGTCTTCCGCGAGATGACGGTCGAGGAGAACGTCCTGCTTGGCGCCTACTCGCTGCGCGACAAGGCCCTCATCGCCAAGCGGGTCGAGTTCGTACGATCACTCTTCCCCGTCGTCGCAGAACGTTGGAAGGCCCTCGCGGGCCTGCTGTCGGGAGGCCAGCAGAAGCAGGTCGAGTTCGCCCGGTCCCTCATGGTCAGTCCGAAGGTCGTGCTGCTCGACGAGCCCTCGATGGGTCTCGATCCGCAGACCACCAGCACGGTGTTCGAGCAGGTCGTCCGGATGCGCGACGCCGGCACCGCGGTGCTGCTCGTCGAGCAGAACGCACGACGCGCCCTCGAGACGGCCGACATCGGCTGCGTGCTCGACCTCGGAACAGTCCACATGACGGGTCCGGCTTCCGAGCTCCTCGCCGACCCCCAGCTCAGTGCGCTGTACCTCGGCGGCGCACGTCCCACCCCCGCGAACGTGAAGGGCAGTTGACCACCATGGAGCAGCACACACCAGACCAGCGCCGACCGGTCCGTATCGTCATGAACGGCATCACCGGCCGGATGGGCTACCGGCAGCACCTCCTGCGCTCGATCCTCGCGATCCGCGACGACGGGGGCGTGCTGCTGGCTGATGGCTCCCGCCTCCAGGTCGAGCCGATCCTTGTCGGCCGCAACCGCACCAAGCTCGCCGAGCTGGCCGCCCGCCATGACGTCGCCGACTTCACCGCGGATCTTGACGAGGCCCTGGCCGACCCCACGGCATCAATCTACTTCGACGCGCAGGTGACCTCTGAGCGCAAGAAGTCGATCCTGAAGGCTGTGGCCGCCGGCAAGCACATCTACACCGAGAAGCCCACGGCCGAGAGCGTCGAGGAGGGCCTCGAGCTCGCCCGGGCGGCGGACGCGGCCGGCATCATCGCCGGCGTCGTGCACGACAAGCTCTACCTGCCGGGGCTGGTCAAGCTCAAGCGGCTCATCGACTCGGGCTACTTCGGCCGCATCCTCTCGGTACGTGGCGAGTTCGGCTACTGGGTCTTCGAGGGCGACGTGCAGCCTGCACAACGTCCGAGCTGGAACTACCGGTCCGAGGACGGCGGCGGCATGGTCCTGGACATGTTCTGCCACTGGAACTACGTCCTGGAGAATCTCTTCGCTCCGGTCCAGTCGGTCATCGCCAAGGCTGTCACCCACGTGCCCGAGCGCTGGGACGAGAACGGTGAGCGCTACACCGCCACGGCCGACGACTCCGCCTACGGCATCTTCGAGCTCGAGGGAGACATCATCGCCCAGATCAACTCGTCATGGGCCGTGCGCGTCGACCGCGGCGAGCTCGTCGAGTTCCAGGTCGACGGCACCCACGGGTCTGCGGTCGCAGGTCTGTTCGAGTGCCGGATACAACCGAGCGTCCGCACGCCCAAGCCCGTGTGGAACCCCGACCTGCCGACGGATCTGGACTTCCGCTCACAGTGGGCCAGCGTGCCCGACAACCAGGAGTTCCCCAACGGCTTCCGGGCGCAGTGGGAGGACTACCTGCGCGACGTCGACGCCGGACGTCCCCATCGCTACGACCTGCTCTCCGGTGTGCGCGGCCTCCAACTCGTCGAGGCTGCCCTCACATCATCGGGTGAGGGCAGACGCGTCGAGCTCGAGCGGATCACCCTGTGACCGTGACCAGCTCCACCGGTGTCAACCGCACTTCACGGGTGGAGCTGCCCAGCACCGACGGCCGGTGGCACGCCATCGACCTGATGGAGCCGCGGCAGTGGGACGAGCACCCTCATCCCCACTCGACCCGCATCGCGTTCGCCGCGGCACACGCCGTGGCCGATCCACTGGCCGACAACACCCCCGGCGCGCCCGCTGCCCTCGACTGGGACGCCACGCTCGCCTTTCGCAGACACCTCTTTCGGCACGGCTTCGGGGTCGCCGAGGCGATGGACACTGCCCAGCGCAACATGGGACTCGGCTGGGACGTCGCCCAGGAACTGATCATCCGCAGCGCAGCCCAGGCGCGTGAGCTCGGCGCGAGCATCGCCTCGGGCGCCGGCACCGATCACCTCGTCTCTGCCACGACGACCGACGACGTGACAGCCGGCTACCTCCAGCAGATCGAAGTCGTCGAAGGTGCAGGATCACAGGTGATCCTGATGTCGTCGCGCGAGCTCGCGCAGGTCGCCACCGGTCCCGACGACTACCTCCGCGTCTACTCCCACCTGCTCGCCCAGGCGAGCGGCCCCGTGATCCTGCACTGGCTCGGCGAGGCGTTCGACCCGAGGCTGCGAGGCTACTGGGGCTCGACGGACATCGCCGCTGCCACCGCGACCTTCCTCGACCTCGTCCGCGCGCACGCCGACGCGATCGACGGGGTCAAGGTGTCCCTGCTCTCCGCCGAGCACGAGACGTCGTTGCGCGCGGCACTGCCCACAGGTGTGCGCCTCTACACCGGCGACGACTTCAACTATCCCGAGCTGATCCGCGGTGACGGCACACATCACTCCGACGCTCTCCTCGGTGCGTTCGCAGCCGTCGCACCGGCAGCATCGGCGGCACTCACCGCTCTCGACGCCGGCGACCTCGACCTCTACGACACCGAGATGGCACCCACGCTCGCGCTGTCGCGCCACCTCTTCGAACGTCCGACCTTCCACTACAAGACCGGCATCGCCTTCGTCGCGTGGCTCAGCGGGCACCAGGACGGGTTCACGATGGTCGGCGGCCTGCAGTCCGCCCGCAGCGTCACCCATCTCGCCACGGTGTTCGCGCTGGCCAACGAGTGCCGCCTCCTGCCCGATCCCGAGCTCGCCGGCCACAGGCTGCGACTGGTCCTGGCCGCCTCCGGGATCGTCCGATGACCACCGTCGACGTGCCCAGCGCGACCCCGGCCCGCACCTGCACACCTGACCGCGACGATGCCCGACTGTCGCGGCTGTCCCTGAACCAGCGCACCACGGCGCAGTGGTCGTTGCGGGAGGCGATCGACGGGGCTGTCGCCGCCGGGATTCCCTCGATCGGTCTCTGGCGTGAGCCCGTGGCAGAGGTCGGGCTGGTCACGGCCCGGGCCTGGCTCGACGAGTCCGGCCTGCGGGTGTCGTCGCTGTGTCGAGGCGGCTTCTTCACCGTGAGCGAGCCCGGCGCGGTGGCGGCCGCGCACGCGTCGAACATCGCCGCGATCGATGAGGCCGCCGAGCTCGGAGCAGCGACCCTCGTGCTGGTTCCGGGTGGCCTGCCCGACGGAGACAAGGACATCGCCGCGGCACGGCGTCGCGCCGTCGAAGCCCTCGCACGTCTTGTGCCCCACGCCCGTGAGCGTGGTGTCGTGCTCGGCATCGAGCCGATGCACCCCATCTTCGCCGCCGACCGTGGTGTCGTGTCGTCGCTGCGCCAGGCCCTCGACATCGCCGACGTCTTCGCCCCGTCAGAGGTCGGTGTGGTCGTCGACACCTATCACCTGTGGTGGGAGCCGTCCATCGACGAGCAGATCGGCCGGGCCGGCGACCGCATCGTCAGCTTCCAGGTCTGCGACTGGATCACCCCGCTCCCGGCCGACACCCTGCTCGGGCGCGGCATGATGGGCGACGGTCACATCAGCTTCCCGACGTTCACCACAGCTGTGGCAGCGACGGGCTACGCCGGCGACATCGAGGTCGAGATCTTCAATGCCGACGTGTGGGCTGCGCCCGGTGACGAGGTCATCGCGACCATGAAGCGTCGCTACGTCGAGCTCGTCCAGCCCTTTCTCTGAGCCTTTCCTCTGGCTGCTTCCATGGCCGGGGAAGGCCTCAGCGCCAAGCGCCGCGGCTGTGCTGCGGCGGGTAGGGGGCGTCCTTGTAGGAGACCCCCAGCTCGTGCGCCGCACGCAGGGGCCAGGCCGGCTCACGGATCGCCGCGCGTGCGAGCATCACGACGTCTGCCGACCCCTCGGCCAGCACCTGCTCGGCCTGGTTCGGCTCGGT
>NZ_JACMOM010000032.1 GCF_014378035.1 Aeromicrobium sp.
GATGGCCCTGCTCGACGAGCCCTCGAGCCATGTTCTCGACGTAACGCTCGGAACCGCCTCCCTCGGGGTTCTTGGTGTCGCGCCAGTTACAGAAAAGTACGTGCATGCCGTGCTCCGACCGAGGTCGGATCCTCCCTTGTGTACCGGCCCACGTCCGGCTTCTACCTCTGCGCGCGTGCAGGCACGAGATGCGGCGTCCCTCAACGCCACGGACTGATCCTATCAAGGGGGTGGACCACCGCTCAGGTACTGTTCTCGCGTGCCTGACCTGCCCTTTCGTCCTACTTTGCGACGATCCTGGCGGTTGTTCCGGGCGTTCGGTGTCGAGCAGACTGATCCTGACCACTTCTACGGCACCCTGGCGCAGGACTCGGTCGACCAGATCGGCACCTACGCTCCCCTCAGTGGCCAGTGGGTGCTGGATGTCGGGGGCGGTCCGGGCTACTTCGCCGACGCGTTCCGGGCCGCCGGAGCGACTTACACCCCATTGGACGCCGATCTTGGCGAGCTGTCCGGGCTCGGCGAACCGATGGCCGGCACGGTTCTCGGCAGCGGCATGCAGCTGCCGTTCGCCGACAACAGCTTCGGAGTCACTTACTCCTCCAACGTGCTCGAGCACGTCAGCGAGCCCTGGACCATGGCCGACGAGATGGTCCGCGTCACCCAGTCGGGTGGGCTCGTCTTCCTCTCCTACACCTTGTGGTGGGGACCGTGGGGCGGCCACGAGACCGCGCCGTGGCACTTCCTTGGCGGGCACCGCGCCGCGCGGCGCTACGAGAAGAAGCACGGCCATCCGCCCAAGAATGTCTTCGGCACGTCGTTGTACGCCGTGACGGCCCGTGGTGGACTTTGGTGGTCGAAGGAGCAGACCGCAGCAGAGGTCGTCGCGGTGATACCTCGCTACCTGCCGCGGTGGGCGTGGTGGGTCCTTCGGGTCCCGGTGCTTCGCGAGGTCGTGACCTGGAACCTCGCGATCGTGCTGAGGAAGCGGTGAACGACCACACCATCGTCCACCGTTTCCGACTCCTCGCGGTCTGTTTCGTCCTGACTGCCGTTGCGTTCCTGCAGCAACCCGGACGCCTCGTGACAGACACCAAGCTGGACCTCGCGATCGACCCCGGGCGCTTTCTCGAGCGTGCCCTGCAGATGTGGGACCCGAACGGCGCCTTCGGGCAGCTGCAGAACCAGGCATACGGCTATCTGTTCCCCATGGGGCCATTCTTTCTTGCCGGACATGCGGTCTCGCTCGAGCCATGGGCCGTGCAACGCCTGTGGTGGGCGTTCGTGCTGTCCGTGGCATTCCTAGGCATGGTCAAACTCAGCGGGCTCCTTGGCATCGCCACGCCGTGGGTCCGCATTCTCGCTGGCATAGCTTTCGCTCTGTCGCCACGCCTGATCACGGTCTTGGGGCCGAGCTCGATCGAGGTCTGGCCCACCGCAATGGCTCCGTGGGTGCTGGTGCCACTCGTCCTGGCGATTCAGCGAGGGGCAGCCAGGCGTCACGCTGCGCTGTCGCCCCTGGCGGTGGTCGCGGCCGGAGGAGCCAACGCCGCCGCAACGGCAGCCGTGTTACCGCTCGGCGCGCTGTGGATCCTCGTTGCATCGCGCGGACCACGTCGCCGCGCCCTCGTGCGGTGGTGGCCCCCCCTTGTGGTGTTAGGGACGCTGTGGTGGCTGATCCCGCTGATGCTTCTTGGGCGCTACAGTCCGCCGTTTCTCGACTACATCGAGACCGCGTCGGTCACGGCCTTCGCGACCGACCTGTTCGACGTCCTGCGCGGCACGGTCAACTGGGTTGCCTATATCGACCCGGCGTCCGTGGCGGGGAACAACCTCGTAACTACACCGATCCTGATTCTGAACGGCGCGATCGTGACAGCGCTGGGACTTGTGGGCTTGGCCCGGCGGGACCTGCCCTACCGCCGGTTCCTCGTATCGGGAGTGGTGACCGGTGTCGTGCTGGTCGCTGCGTCCCACGACGGCGCGGCCAGCGGCGGGCTGGCACCACAGGTCCGCGACCTGCTTGACGGCGCACTCGCACCACTTCGCAATACCCACAAGTTCGAGGTCGTCGTCCGCATCCCACTTGTGATGGGCATGGCGCACCTCGTCGACGTGCTCTCCCGCACCGACGTAGAGCGCGAGTCTGCCGAGATGCCCCGACGCAACCTCTTGGCGGTCGGGGTCAGCCTGCTGGCCGTCGTTTCGGTGTTCGGTGCGTCGTCGCCGGCTTGGACTGGGCACCTCGCCAACCGCGGTTCGGTCACGGAGATCCCCGGCTACTGGCGGGACACCGCCGACTGGCTGGCGCAGCATGACGACGGCACGGCTCTCCTGCTCCCGGCCTCAGGATTTGCTGACTACGCGTGGGGGCGCACCGGTGACGAGCCTTTACAGCCTCTCGCGAAGTCGTCGTGGGCTGTTCGCAACCTGATCCCACTGGCCCCGGGGGGAAATATCGAGATGCTCGACGCAATCTCCGCGACATTGACGACGGGCCAAGGTGGCCCTGGGTTCTATGCCACGCTACGACGCGCAGGCATCACACACCTCGTCGTTCGCAATGATCTCGACAAGACCAAGGACATCGTCGACCCGGAGTTGGTCTACGCAACCCTGCGCTCTACCCCGGAGCTGACCTCGGCAGCATCCTTCGGACCGCAGGTCGGCGGCGACCCTTATCTCCCGACTCGCAAAGGCCGCGGCGCGATCGTCAACGACGGCTGGCAGTCGTCGCACCCCGCCGTCGAGATCTTCGACGTGCCGGGTGTCGCGTCCGCCACGACCCAGCTCGCGGCGGACACCCCTGTGCTCGTCGGTGATGCCAAGAGCCTCATGACCCTGGACCGTCTCGGGGTGACACGAGGCACCCAAACGGTTCTGGCCGACGACCAGCCCGTCGGTCAGACCCCGGACTTCTATCTCCTGACCGACGGGACCCGGCGCCAAGAAGCCGGCTTCGGAACCGTCAACCACAACCGGTCGAGTTCGCTCTCGCCGGGCGATCCCTACACGGTGGACCGACCGGTCCACCAGTACGACTCAGCCAAGATCCAGCCATGGCTGACGGTCCCGCGTCTCGAGGGTGCGTCGCGCGTGGGTGCGTCATCCGCGCAATCGTCTGTCGATGTCCTCCCCTTCACCCGCATCGAGCAGAACGCCTGGGCTGCATTCGACAATGATCCCGACACTTCGTGGCACGCGTCCACCAAGGACGCGGGCAAGACATCGTGGGTCGAGATTGACTTCAACCGCCCCACCGATCTCGGGCGGGTCGACGTCACATTGGGTCTACCGTCCTCCGACCAGCGCAGGATCACCGTGACGACAGCGACCGGCACCTCCCGAACGACGGCGCAGGGTGGTACGAAGGTTGCGTTCGACGTCGGCACTGTCCGCAAGCTGCGCATCTCCGGTGTGTCCTCGCTCGACGCTCCGCTCGCCGTCTCTGACGTCACCTGGACCGGCAAGGCCGTCGCACGGCCCATGGTCATGCCGACCGTGCCAACGAACTGGGGTGCTCCGGACCGCATCCTGATGGACACCGGCGAGGGCTACACCCGCGGATGCCTTACGATCGACGGTCAGCTTCGGTGCGGCAGGGACAAGGTCGGCGCGGGTGAGGACGGTCGGACCATCGATCGGGTCTTCACAACGTCGGTGACGGCGACGTACGAGCCTCGGCTGCGTGCCACGGCTCGGGGCACCGCCTCCCTCGACGCCCTCGTCCAGCGTGGGCGGCTGATCACGATCAACAGCAGTTCGCGCGTCGTCGCTAGTCCGCAGGCTAGTCCGGTCATGGCGATCGACGGCCGGGCCAGCACGGGATGGGTGGCGTCCCCCGACGACCCGACGCCGACGCTGACATTGCGGTGGGTCGGCAAGCGCTCGATCTCCCGGATGCAGGTCACCTCGTCGAAAGGCCTGCCAGCGACGGCACCCCGGGCCGCGACCCTGACGTTCGGCGACGGCTCGACCCGCGACGTCTCGTTCGTCGACGGCGAGGCGACGTTCCCCGCCGTGCGGACCGACTCCTTGCAGGTGCGTCTCACGCCCGGGCCAGCGCGCCTGAGCGTCGACTACCGAGGCTTCGGGCAGCCCCTCCCGGTGGGCGTCAGCGAGATTCGCCTGCCGCAGGTCGACCTGCTCCCGATGGTGCTCTCGACGACACCCGTCACGCTGCCCTGTGGCACTGGGCCGTCGGTAAGCGTCGATGGCACGACCTACCGGTCGCGTGTCACGGCATCGCCCCAGGCTAGCGTGGAAGGCGCCGATTTCGATGTCAGGCTCTGCGGGGTGCGTGACGTCGAACTCGTCGCCGGGAAGCACCGTGTCACAGTGCTTGGCACGGACGCCTTTCGGCCTACGCAACTGTTGCTTTCGCACACGGCCGCCCCCGACATCGCCTCCTTCGTGCCGGCGTCCTCGCCGGGCGACGACGTGAGCGTTCGTCGGACCGGTCAGGACTCGCTGGTCACGACGACTCACAACTCCAACCCGGGGTGGCAGGCGACGGCGGACGGGTCAGAGCTCAGCCCGGTCGTGCTCAACGGATGGCAGCAGGGGTGGCGCCTGCCTGCCGCCGACGGCACCGAGGTCGTTACGCGCTTCGCCCCCGACTCGACCTACCGCGTCGGTCTGCTCGTGGGGCTGATCGGGCTGCTGGGCCTACTCGGCCTCGTCCTCGCCCGCTGGGGGCGACGCGTCCTGCCTCCCGGAGATGTTCGCGCGCCGCGCGGAGCCATGCTGTCCGTGGGGCTGCTCCTGGCGCTCCTGCTGGCGGCCAGCCCGCTGTGCGCCGGAGCCGCGGCCGTTGGACTGGTCGTCGCGGAGGGCGCCAGTCGCACGCGCCGTGCGGATCTGTCCTGGCTCGCAGGCCTCCCGATCGTGGTCGCGGGCAGTTGGGCGGCGTTGAGGCCATGGGCGGGTCCGCACACTTGGTTCGGTGACTCGGCCTTCCCTCAGGTCCTGGTTGCGGTGTCGTTGGGGGTGATGATCTCCCGGCTCGGATCGCCGCCCCAAGTGCGCCAGCGCTGAACCGGGCGCTCGACTAGCCAGTGCAGCGCCTCGGCGGCGAGTAGGCTCAGGAGAAGGGTAACGGCGAAGAAGCGCAGGCCGTCGCCTCCGAAGAGTACGAAGCCCCCATGGTCGGCGACGAGCAGCAGAATCGTCTGGTGGCAGCAGAACAGGCAGTAGGACACGTGGCCGAGGTGCCGCAGCACCGGGGCGGCAAGGACCTTGCCGTAGCGGTTGGAGTCGTCGCCGAGCGCGCTGGGCAGTACGATCAGGGCCGCGACAGCACCGTACAGCACAAGCTTCGCCACGGACTGGTCCCGGGTCAGCAGCGCGAGCTGTACGGGTCCCGCGAGAGGGGTACAGGCGACGAGAAATAGCGCACCGGCTGCCGTCCAGCACGTGCCCGGGTTGAGTGCCACGGCACGCAGGGCCGACGATATTCGCGACGGTGAGCCTTCCGGGGTCGTCGCGGCGACTGCGAGTGCGATCCCGAGGGCGAACCAGAGGAAGTAGGACGGCAGCCACCAGGCCGTCGCCTCAAAGAGCGGCTTCAGCAAGCTGCCCGAGAGGGCGACCCAAGCGATGTTCAGCGCACCGAGCAGTGCCGTCGCGATGTAGAGGCGACGCGACGTCCATTGACCGCGCACGGCCCGCGCGCCCACCCAGAACAGCAGCGGAAGTGCGAGGTAGAACGCCGCCTCGATCGACAGGCTCCACATCTGGGTTAGTCCCGAGGGGAGCGCGTCGGATAAGAAGACGTCGGTCAATGAGAGGTTGGTCAGCCATCGGGAGACGGGCATTTCGCGGTTAGCGGCGAACACCACCAACGCCACCGTGACGCTCACCCAGTAGACGGGCAGGATGCGCAGCGCGCGTTTCCACAAGTAGCGAGCTGCCGAGTCTGTTCGGCCTCCGCGGATCGCAGCGGCGACGTAGGGACGACCGAGCAGGAATCCGGACAGTACGAAGAAGATCGCGACGCCCACGTCTAGCCGGGCCAGCGCTGTGCCGACGAGGCTAGTCGAGTAGCCGCCGGAGTAGAACGACACGTGTGTGGTGAGGACGGCGAGGGCTGCCAGGGCGCGAAGTGAGTCGAGCCCGGGGTAGGTGTGCCGTGCGGTGGTCATGTAGGTCCTCAGGGTGCCGGCACGATGGTGTCGCCGATTGTGATGACGTCGACGCAGGTCGTCGTCTCAGTCAGGCTACGCAACGTCAGGCTGCCGTAGGGCTTCTCGCCTTGGATAAAGTACGTGTGGGTGCCGGGCTCGACCTGCATCGTCGCCACGACCCGCTGATCGGCCCGAACCTCGATCGTCGAAGGTCCTCCCGAAATATAAGACATCGTAGTCCACCAGAAGTCGGCGTTGTTGCGCTGCGGCAAGCCGATCGTGGTGGGAGTGCTGTCGATCGGGTAGCCGCAGTCCCGCTGGGGCCCGCGGGGGGCGGTGATGGCGATCGGGACCTCGGCTTGCCGGTGGAAGCCCTGCGCGTCGAGCACCTGGAGGTCGTTGGCGGACGTTGCGGTGTCGAGCTGCTTGCGCAACGGGTAGAGCAGCCGCGACGGCAAGTTGTAGGGGAACGAGGTGGCGGCCTGCACGATCTCTGGCACGGGGATGTCCGCCACTGTCGCGGGATCGCGCTGGAGCGAGTCGCGGGCGTTGACCACGAAGGCGCGAGCTGGGTAGTCCTCATGCCAGTTGCGCGCGTATAGAGCCGTGCTCGTGACCGCGCCGAGGACGACGGCCGCGAGGGTTGAGCTCGCGACCACGCGGCGCGGGCGGGTTAGTTTCGAGAACTGCTGCTCGTGGGGCCTGATGGTGGCGCCGGCTGCCCCCATGATGACGAGCCCGAGCGTCAGGGTCACGACCGGCGTGGAGTCGGCGAGGAAGCGCATTAGCAGACCGGCCCCGGCTCCGATCTGGGTCGCACGTCCGAGCGCGAGGCCGACGAACGTGATTCCCAGGTGGACAGCAAGGATTAGTCCCGCCGCGATCGTCGCCAACGGGGAGCGGTGCAATGCGTATGCCAGCGCGACGACGACGACGACTGCAGCGACGACCCTGAGAGTGCCAAATGGGTCGACTGCCCCCATCGGCGGGTTCGAGTTGTCCCATCTCCATGGTCCACCCACGATCGAAGTCAAGAAGGATGTCCCAAGCATTGTGGCGGCGGTGCCGCCGAGCTGCGTGGACGCGTCCGTGGTGACGGGGGACGGGGTTAAATGGCGGTAGAGCGCGAGGTAGCCGATGCCGAGGACGAGCAGCGGCGTCCACAGCGTCCACCAGGTACGGAACGCGGTCCAGGGCCGTTTCCACCAGCGCCCGGTTGCGAAGAAGCCGACCGCTAGCAGGACCACGGTCAAGAGGATCAACATCCCGCGGGGGTCGGCGAGCACCCCGAACGCGAACGCGGCCCAAGTTGCCACTAGCGAGCCGAGGGTGCGGGTCCGGAAGTAGCTGACGGCGGCGGTCACTGCGAGGAAGAACCCGAGCTGCAACGGAAGGGTATTGAGCGCTGCGGACCACCAGATCACGCCGTCGAGGGACATCGTCGAGAACAGGTAGAACGCCAGTGGCACGAGGACCCGTAGCCGGAATCCGAACAGATTAGTGAGCATTCGCAGGCAGGCCAGGCTCGCGAGAAGTTGCAGCACGACCGTGATCGTCGCTGCGAGCCCCCAGTTGTACGGGCCCGCGTGCGCAACGACCCAGGAGATCGCGATCCCGGGTGGCATCAGGTGGCTGTCGTGGGGGCGGAAGAGGAAGGACAGGGTCAGGTCGTGCTTGAGCGCGTCCTCCAGAAAGATGAAGTCGTCGCTGTAGAACCAGCTGCCGAACACGGCCCAAGCTCGCAGTGCGGTTTGCGCCACGATCATCAGCGCGGCGCCCGCGATCACATGCTGGCGGCGGGTGAGTGGCTCACCGATCCAGGTGCTGACTCGCCACCACGGCAACGGCGGGGTGGGATTCACATGCGGGATTGTGCCATAGCGGCGGGTTCACAGGCCGGGCGAC
>NZ_JACMOM010000198.1 GCF_014378035.1 Aeromicrobium sp.
GAGAGTATCGAGCCTGGTCTCTTCCTCGTCGGGGCCATGTGGGTTGTCGGTAGCGAACATCCTAAGGACCTCATCAAGGCTCAAACGACAATGGGCGGAGACTTGTGGCCAACGGACTCAGCCTTCTTCGCGGACAAGTAGCGTAGGTCTTCCAGAAGCCCCGCGGAAGCATGGCAGCCAGCCGGAGCACCAACTCGCACACGCGCCCCTTGTAAACGCTGCAGAATGGGCATCTGATGAGGAACCCTCTCCGGGAACGGCATCTCGGCGTGCCTGTTGAGAACTCGCGTAATTGTCCAACAGGCCGCTGAACAATTGTCCTACAAGCTGTGGGACATTCAGCAGCGAGCGCCTCGAGAGTGTTACGCGCAGCCATTTGTCCAGGCTCTTTGCCACCTCAAGGACACCGATCACTGAATCTCGGCGAATCGATGCAAGAGCATGACTAAGCGTCTGCCAGAAGAGTATCTACTCCGTCGGCCGCCCCATGTTTAATGCTGTGAATCAATGGTCTAAAGTCCCGGACGGTCGACTGGTCTCAAGCTCAAGGTAATATTGCAGATCAGTGCAAAATATGCATACTATCTGGCCAACGGCCGCGGAACTTACTTGTGGCAATAAGTGTGTGCCACCTCTGGTCCTGGCTGCGTCTCACGGAACAGGAGTTCGGCATGAACACTTCGCAGAAGGTCGCTATCGTCACCGGTGCGTTCGGGGGGATCGGTCAGGCCACCGCCCTCAAACTTGCCGCGGACGGCGTCGCCGTGGTCTGTGTCGACCTGCTCGGCGCAGTGGAGACAGTGACCACGATCACCGCTGCGGGTGGCAAAGCTGTCAGTAAATCCATCGATGTCAGCAAGGCCGCGGACTGGGAGCGTCTCATCGCTGAGGTCACGGCCGAGCTCGGGGGCGTCGACTACCTGGCCGCCGCCGCTGGGGTCGTCAATAGGATGAGCCCGGACACCGCCGTCGACCTGACCGAGGCGGCCTGGGATCACGTCTTGGGGGTCGACGCCAAGGGCGTCTGGCTCGGCATGCGCGCGGTCATCCCAGTGATGATCCAGCGCGGTGGTGGCCGGATCGTCAACATCTCGTCACTCGCGGCCCACCGTGGCCTGCAGGGCCTTGCGTCTTACTCCGCAGCCAAAGGGGCGGTCGAGGCGCTGACCCGTCAGACCGCCGTCGAATATGGCCGTCAGGGAATCCTCGCCAACGTGGTGGCACCAGGAACAATCGAAACCTCAATAAACGCGGCAACGTTGGCGACGCCCGCAGGGGCAGCATCAAGCTCAGGCACGACGGCTTTGGGCCGGTGGGGTCAGCCCACCGAACTGGCGGCTGCGGTCGCATTCCTCCTGCGTGAGGGGTCGTTTATCACTGGACAGGTGTACTTGGTCGACGGCGGCTGGTCGATTACCGGCGGAGTGGAGTACGGCGACTCGCGCACCATGTAGTACTGGCGACGGGAGGGCGCGCACATGTCGCCCTTCCGTCGCTGTGCTTGAGTTGCGGTGGTCGGCCCGCCCCACCGGAGCGGGCCGAACCTTCTGCCGACAGGTGTTTGAGTCCTTGTCGTTCGGACCTCAACCGGGACCGGCTCGCAAATCAGCCAGCGTCTACCTTCGAGGCCGCGAGGAGGACGTCGAATCTGATCTGCTTGAGGCTTGACGCCACTCAGTTGATTTCGCCGAGCGGAGCGTCGATTTCGGCCCAGGGGCCGGCTCGACCTCGGGCAGCGCCGACCTTACGTGCAGCTCTTCGATCGACGCGGGCAGCGTCTCCCCGGTGTAGCTAGCTCGCGCGCGTTCCTCCGCGAAATGCCCCTCGGCTGAACCTGGTCGCGGGGTGTCTCCCATCGGCTCATAGAGCCGTCCGTCACCGGTGTAGGTCACCCGACGACCTCGACGTAAGTCACGCCGTCGATATGGTCATCAAGCATCTGCTTGAACTTGCGATCTTGCTCGCTTGCGCGAAACTCATCCGCGAGCATCTTGCCCGCGATGGCGTCAAACCCTCGTCTTTACTGGCGGCAGCGTCGGTCATCGTGTCTCCTTCGATTCGTGCTGGTCGGCGCCGTCAGCGAGGGCCCGGCGCACGCTCGATACTCCGACCTGAAGCGTTTGGGCGATGGTCGCCCAAGTCGCCTTCTCGGCGCGCATGCGCCGGGCGACCTCGATGCGTTCGTCTCTCATCACGGTAGGCCGGCCGCCGAGCCGGCCGCGGGCCTTCGCGGACGCGAGGCCGGCGCGGGTGCGGTCGGAGATAATGCGGCCGTGCATCTGCGCGAACGCGGCACAGATGTGGAAGAACAGCTCACCGCCCGGGGTGGTGGTATCGAACGGGTCAGTGAGCGATTTGAACTCCACGCTGCACTTCCCCAGCTCAGCGACGAGGGTCACGACGTCGGTCATCGATCGGCCCAGCCGGTCGGTGCTGTAGACCAGCAGAGTGTCACCCCGGCGCAAGAACTTCATGCAGTCGGCCAATCTCTACCGGGCGACGGATGAGACGGTCAGGGTACGTTGGGAGACGTGACTAGCCGCACCGTGCCGCGGACGCGCTGCTGGAGTTGCCGCAGATCGACGGGCTGATCCTGAACGCGGGCATCGTGCACCCGCCGCGCACGCGCGAGCTGAGCCCCGACGGACACGAA
>NZ_JACMOM010000199.1 GCF_014378035.1 Aeromicrobium sp.
ACACCAAGATCCGCCTCCTCACCCGGATCGCCTTTGGGTTCAACAGCCCCGAGGCCATGATCGCCCTCGCCATGCTCAACCTCGGCGGCTACTGCCCACCCCTACCCGGACGTCCTACCGCGTGAATCGACCCACGGAACCAGCAGGAGAGCCAGATTTGCTGACGGTCTCACGAGGGGCTTGAATCGCACTGGCTTGGTTGGAGTCTTCATCGTCTGGAAACGTGGATGGACTCGTGCTGGAGGGCACCACGCTGGGGAAGCGGACGACGCGTCGCTGCAGCCCCGAGGAGAAGGCCGCTGTGGTGCGGGTGGTCAGGACGTTGCGCGTCGAGTGGGGATCTGGGCGCCCGACGGTGCAATGTGTGGCGTCCCCGCTCGGGTACGGCACCGAGTCGGTGCGGTGTTGGGTTCGCCAGGCCGACGTTGACGAGGGTCATGGGGCGGGGCCGGCACGAGTGAGGCTGGACCGGTGAAGGTGGTGGAGCAGGGGAACCGTGAGCTGGAGCGGGCTCACGAGATTCTTAGAGGGGCTGCGTCGTTCTTCGGGGCGGAGCTGGTCAGCACACAAGGTAGCCGCGTTCATCGACGCCGACTGCGACGACGTCGTCGCGGGTGGGCCCCTGGGGTCGCGTCCCCTGGGGGTCGAGCTTCATCTGCCGTGCGCTGCAGGTGGCCCCGAGTAGTTGCGACGAGGTCAAGAATCGTCAGCCCTCGACCTGTGCTCAACGCGACCTGGTGTGGGGTCCGGTTGGGTGTCAGGTGTGGGAGGACAACGACCGGGTCTACGGCGCGAGGAAGATCTGGAAGGCCGCCCGACGCGGTGGCCATGACGTTGGTCGTGACCAGGCCGCCCGGCTGATGCGGTCCGCGGGCAGCGACGGCGTGCGGCGAACCAAACGCATCAGGACGACCCGGTCCGAAGCGGGTGTGCCCCGGCAGCTCGACCTGGTGGGCCGCGGCGTCACCGCCCCGGCACCGAACCAGTTGTGGGTCACCGAACCGAGGTTCGTACCGACGTGGGCCGCCATCGCCTACGTCTTCATCATCGACGCCTACTCACCCACCATCGTTGGGTGGCGGGTCGCATGCCACCTGCGCACCACGATGGTCCTCAATGCCATCGAGATGGCCAGGTGGTCTCGAGGCGCCCAGCTCAAGGGGGCTGCGGTGGGTCTCCGATGCCGGGTCGCACTTCACCTCGATTCGCTAGGGCGAACGCGTCGCTGAGATCGGTGCGGTGCCCTCGATCGGCAACGTCGGCGATACCGACGATAACGCTGTGGCCGAGACCGTGAACGGCTTCGACAAGGCCGACTTGATCCGCGGTCCCGCAGGCGAAGGACGGCCCTGGAAGACCGTCGAGCTCGCCACCCTGAGCTGGGTCCACTGGCACAACCACGATCCTCTGCACGGCTACCTGGACGACCTACCGCCAGCAGAGTTCGAGAAGACGTTCTGCGCCACCGGCCGGACCGACCAAACCCCGGTCAGAATCCAATAGCCCGAGTCTTGATCAGACCCAGTGCGATTCAGGGAGCCCGATTACGAGCGCTTCACTTTCGGTTTCGGCCGGCCCCGCTGGGGGGCTCCTCAACGTATTGTGCTTATTCCCTGTTGGTGGATAGCCTCCTGTTGATGTGCGGGGTGCCGACCATGTCGTGATGCCTTCAGACAAGTAGGGGCTGTTTCCGGTCAAGCATTCAGTAGGCGGCGGTGCCGCCGTCGATGGATAGCAGAGCGCCGGTGATGCCGGCTCCTATGTCGGAGGCGAGTAGTACGGCCATCGCGGCGACCTCTTCGACTGTGTTGGGGCGTTTGATGGCCGATTCTTGGGCGAACAGG
>NZ_JACMOM010000200.1 GCF_014378035.1 Aeromicrobium sp.
CAACGCCCACCTGATCGACGCCGCCCTCGCTATCCATGGCGACGAGCCGGGGTTCGGGTATCGGTTCATCGCGGACGAGATCGAGGCGGAATCCGGCATTCGGGCATCGGAGCGGCGTGTGTGGCGGCTGTGTTCCCAGCAAAGGATCTGGTCGCATTTCTCGAAGAAACGCGGCCTGAACCGCAAAGCTGGCCCTCCCGTCCACGACGACCTCGTGCGACGCGACTTCACCGCGCAGCGGGCGAACCAGCTGTGGCTGACCGACATCACCGAGCACTGGACCGCTTGGATCTTGGCAGGAGTGGGCCCATTTTTGGTTGGCGTTGACATAAACAGTTCGACCCACGCCGAAGGGGCCGGTGAAGCGCCGTAGGGCATAGGAGCCGTCAGGCCAGACAAGGCCGACGTTGCTCAATGTGATCGAAGAGTCCCAGGCGGTCAAACAGCTCACGGACACTGTTTCCTGGAGAGTGCGTGGGTGGTTGTCGTCAGCGACCGTCGAGACGTCCGATCAGCTTCTGCATCGCGGTCATCGAGCCGCCGAGCACGGCGGGAATGCCGCCGCCGGGGTGCACCGACGCGCCGACCCGCCACAGCCAGGGCCGGGCCCGGCTGGTGTAGCCGGGGCGATGGAACGGCCCGCTCTGCCAAAGCGGGTTAGTGGCGCCGTAGAGAGCCCCGCCGGTGGAGCCCCAGTCGGAGAAGTACTGCGGGTCCAGTACAACGTGGTCTCGGAAGAACTCGCTGATCGGCCGATCCAGGCCCACGGCGCCGCTGACCCGCGCCACCTCGCTCGCCACCCATGGGCTGTCGAGGGTGTACGTGCGGCCGTCGGCGGGGGCGGTGAGTAGCACAGCCACGGTGGCCCGGTCGTTGGGGTATACCTCGTGCGGCCGGTAGTAGTTCAAAAATGCCATTGTCTGCTCGGGTACCATCCCAGCATCGAGGCTATGGTGCAGCGCTGCCGGATCGTCGGGCAGCACGATGGAGTGCGTGGCGGTGACCTCGGGCAGCGGCGCTTCCAGGGACGCATAAATCGCCACCCCCGAGCAGCTCAGCGCCCGCGGCCGGGATTTCGGCAGTCCAAGCAGCCCGTCGAGCACGGCGCTGTCGAGCCCGCTCACGACCACGTCGGCCGGGTATGCCGCCACCGCGGTGGTCACGAGCATTTTCGAGACGGATGTAACGGGCTCGCCCGTGTGCACATCCGCGCCCGCATGCAGCGCCAGTCGGTGCAGCGCGAGCGGTAACTCGTTCACGCCGCCGTCGGGAACCCAAACGCCGCTCCGGGCCATGATGGCAGGCATGCTCGCGTACAGAGCCAGGGTGTGCTGGGGGGAGACGCCCGCGTTCAGGGTGTGAATGGCGATGATCTCGCGCAGGCCGTCGGGCATCCAGGTCAGACTGTCCAGAAAGCCGCGGGTGGTCAGTCTGGTGCCGTAGACGCGAAAGACATCGCGTACGGCCGGCAACGACGACAAGTCGGTCGGGTTGGCGGTGAGCATACTCGTGAGCTGCGGGCCGAGGCCGCTGTGTTCACGTTCGAAGCGGGTCCAGGCCGCGTGCCACGGGTGCCCGGCCGGGACCGGTAACGTGACATCGTCGCCCCGGTAGAAGTACCGGCCCACTTCGGGCAGTCGGTGCAGGGTGAGTGCGGCCACGTCGGCGGGTTCGGGCGGGGTGGAGTGGCGGGCGCCGAGCGCGTCGTAGCGGGCGATCATCTCGTCCCAGACCAAGGGGAACGTGACCAGTGCCGGCCCGGTGTCGACCCGCTGACCGTCGATCGAAAGGCGTCGGCTCTTGCCACCGATCCAATCGGAACCTTCTAACACCGTCACTGTATGGCCGGCGCGGGCCAGCAGGGCAGCGGCGGTGAGGCCCCCGATGCCCGCGCCCAGCACGACGATGCGTTGAGGGGTGGTGGGCTTGCGTGAACGGGTCATCGGTAAACTTTCAGCAGAATGGCGGCCACGATTTGAGCCCCGGCGATGGAGCCGGCGACGTAGGGGAACGCGATGGAATAGCGGTACAGGCGGCGGGCGGTGGCTGGAGTGGGGTCACGCCCCAGCTTCAGCAGCAGCCAGCCGGCAATCAATGCGCTTACGACGGCGACCGGCCAGTTCACCAGCACAAACCCGACCGTTGACAGGCCCCACCACACCCCACTCCACACCACGGCACCCCGAGTGCCGAGATGCACCGCTGTGGTGTGGATTCCGGCGGCGCGGTCCTCGTCGATGTCCTGAACAGCATCAAAGGTATGTTTGGCGACGCTCCACGCCATCAGCCCGATCGCGGCCGCCCAGATCGGTGACTCGCCCACGGCCAGGGGCACGAACACCAGCGGGAATGCATAGGCGGCATTGCTGAGTGAATCGAGGTAGCGCCGGGCCTTGAATCGTAGGGGCGGTGCCGAGTAGAAAACAAAAATGGTGACATACGCGGCGATCCAAGCGAACGCCGCTGGCGGCAGCGTCACCAGGAAGTAAGCGATGAAAGGCACGTTTGTGACCAGCACCCCGAGCACGATCGTGCGCGTTTCGGAGCTGAGGATGCGAGCCCCTTCGAGGCCGCCCTTGCGGGCGTTCTGGGCATCCGTTTCCTGGTCGAGGATGTCGTTGACGCCGTAGATCAACAAGTTGAACGGCAGGGTTGCCCAGAGCAGCAGCGGGACAACGTCCCAGCGCCATAAATCCCCGAGCAGCCACATGCCAATGACGGAGGTGCCGATGGTGTTCACCCAAAGCACCGGCCGTGAGATCTGAACCAGGCGGGAGATCATTTCTTCACTCTATCTATCCCGCGAGGGGCCCCGGTTTTGCGGATAGTGTGCCGCTCAGTTGGCGGGGATGGGTCTGCGGCGAAACGCCCTGCGTAGGTCGGCCGAAAAGAGACCGCGACGGTGTCGGGATCGATGCCCGCCGAATCGAGCCGAGTAGGCAGGCTGGTCGTGTTGGGTACCGGCAACGGGCGCCTTTCGTGCGCAGCAGCATCTCAGAGCCACAGGAGGTGACATTCACCACCCGGCAGCACGCGGAATCAGCCCAGACACTCGCGCTGCTGTGTACGGCCTGCTCGCCCACAGACTGGCCGGTCGCGGTCAAGCACGTGGGCGCGATCGGCCAGCCCCACCAGCAGGAACTCCGTACTGTCCGTCTGGGGATGGATCTTGAACAGGGCGAGTTGGCACGGAGAGCCTCGGTGAGCCGCACCGCTGTTTCAACGCTAGAGAACGGGCGTGGGTCGTCCCTGTCCACCGTGATCAAGTTGGCGCGTGTGCTCAACCTCGACGACTGGATGGACGGTATCGCCGCCGATGAGACCATCCCCAGCCCGCTTGAGCAGTTCGCAGCTGCACGCCGTCAACGAAGGCCTCAGCTGCGGGTGAGCCAGCGGGTCCGATGAGCGTCTGCGAGCAGACCTAGGGCTTCGTGCGGTGACCTGGTCGCGACCGCAGGCTTGGGCCGTCAAACCCGACCGCATCGGGCTCAACGTCAGATGGTCGGTTCGGGGGACGGGTCTGGAAGGTGATCGAGCGCGAAGGAGAGAATGAACCCGCCCGATGCAAACGCAGGTGTGGGGTTAGATATGAGCCGCGCACCTAGCTCATAATCGCGCTGCCTCAAATTATGACTTAGGGCCGAAGTCATAATTCACGGCCCCGGTGGCGATCTGACGGAACCGTTGAACCTTTTGTGATCGCCGTTGATTGTGTGACTAGGTGTACAGCAGACCCAAGGCGGCGATCGACGACCGACTCCAGGTCACGGTGCGCAACGACACCACGACAGAGTTGTCCCCCTTCGAGATCTACTACGTGATGACCGACGTGACCACGGGTCAGAGCGAGGCCTACTACCAAGCCCTGACCGGGTTCACCCTCGCGGCAGGCGTCACGAGTACGCTGTCATTCGACGGCGAGACCGGCCCTGGCCACTTCCCCGAGAACACCTTCAGCCTCTATCGCAGCTCCAAAAATCAGGTGAACTTCACGATCGAAGTCAGCGCTGCCGGAGTTCGGGTGGCCAACGCCACCGCAACAAAGGGATCCGGCGCCGGAGATGAAGCAGACTGACACGGCTCGTAGGGACCTGCCATGAAATTGCTTGTGATAGAGGACGACGTCCGCATCGCGGACGTCGTTCGACGCACGTTCGCCGAGGCCGGCTACGCCGTCGATGTCACCCACACCGCCCCAGCCGGCGTGGAGGCGTTCGAAATTGAGACCTACGATCTCGTCGTCCTCGACCTGATGCTTCCGGGACTCCCTCGAGGTGGCATGGACGTGTGCGCCCGAATCCGCGAACTCAACCAGGACATCCCGGTACTTATGCTCACCGCGCTGGACTCCACTCGCAAGAGAGTCGAAGGACTAGATGCCGGAGCTGACGATTACCTCGTCAAGCCCTTCCACCTCGTTGAGCTTCTCGCTCGAGTTCGAGCGCTGCTCAGGCGAGCCCCGCGAGCCCAGGCGCCCATCCTGAAAGCACAGGGTGTCACCCTCGACCCCGCCACACGCACCGCAACCCGAAACGGCAGAACCATAGTCCTGACGGCGAAAGAGTTCGCCGTGCTGGAATACCTCATGCGCAACCTAGGCCAAGTCATCAGCGCCTCGGAGCTGATCACCCATGCCTGGGACAGCAACTACGAGGGCTACAGCAACGTCGTGCAGACCTACATCCGCTATCTGCGCCAGAAACTCACGCTGCCCGGTGAGGTCGAGATCATCGAAACTCGGCGAGGTGCCGGATACGTGATCGCAGCCGACC
>NZ_JACMOM010000008.1 GCF_014378035.1 Aeromicrobium sp.
GCTGTGCCCGGCGGCACGACCCACTCCAACTCGCTGAACGGCAACGAGTGCGTGGACAACGCGATCGCCGACTACCTGCTGACCGGCAAGCGCCCGGCCCGCAAGTCCGGCAACAGGGCCGACACGACGTGCGCGGCCATGCCGCAACCTGACCCGACGGCCAACGAGCGCAGGCTCCAGCGCCAGGCCCCGGACGACGGCACGAGCAGGCTCGACATGCAGAAGATCGCCGCACCCCGCTAGGCGTACGAGCACGAGGTGGCGAGGGCGGGCCGTTCCGGGATGACCGGGGCGGCTCGCCCTTCTGCTGCACCTCACGCCTGTTTCCTGTCGGGCCCCGGTGGCAGCATGAGCCCATGACCACGGACCCCGACAGCACGGACCCCGGCCGCACGGACCCCAACAGCACGGACCCCAACAGCACCGACGTGAAGCACGAGCTTCATCTCAAGCTCGACGTCAGCCGCACCGCGATGCTGGCTGCGGTCAAGGGTCTTGGCGAGCGCGACCTGCGCCGGCCGATGACCACGACCGGCACCAACCTGCTCGGGTTGGTGAAGCACCTGATCGGCATCGAGCACGTCTATCTCGGCCACGCCTTCGGTCGGCCCCCGCCCGACGTCCTGCCCTGGGTCGAGGACGGTTCGGTGTGGGACGGCGCCGACATGTGGGCAACCGCGGACGAGGCGAGCGACGAGCTGGTCGTGCTCTACCGGCGCGCCTGCGCCCACAGCGACGAGACCATCGATGCGCTGGACCTGCAGGCGGTCGGCAGCGTGCCCCACTGGCCGGAGGAGCGTCGTGCGACGCCACTCGCGGTGTTGCCCGTGCGCATGGTCGACGAGACCCCTCGTCACGCAGGTCATGCCGACATCCTGCGTGAGCTCGTCGACGGCAGGGCGGGCTCAGACCATGACGACATGATGGACCCGGCGGGCTGGAGGGCCTACGTCGCGCGCATCCAGGCTGTGGCGAACACCTTTGCGCGATGACCAGGCCGGACACCCGATGCACAATCGTGTCGAGCGAGTGGCAGGGTCGACCAGGTTGTTGATCGCAGCGCGAGGTCATGGTCGAGACGATTCGTGAGGAGTCCGACCCGGAATCGTGGGCCGGGATGGAGGTCATCGAGGAGATCGGCGCAGGTGACCCGGACGGCTCGCGTTGCTAAGTTCTACTGGGTCTAGCGAAGACGTCTCGGCGGACGTCCCGCCGGAGCCCAGGCGGTGTTGAGCCTTCCGGCAATGTGCTCCCGCAGGACGATCTCGGCATCCGACGACGCGCCGCTTCCGGATCCGATCTCCCGGTGCAGTGCGGCGAGTGCCACCTCGGGGTCCCACGCGAGCGCGTTGGCGGCCGACCAGCTGCGGACCGTGGGACACGGGTCGTCGACCATCTGGGTGATGGCGCTGCGTCCGTCGGGCGTTACACGCAGCGCCAGCTGGTAGAACTGCATCTGGTCCACGAGCTTGTCCCAGCCACGTGGCCTCGCGCCCGTGCCCTGGCCGCCGGCGCGATCCATCTTCACGAGGGTGGCGCGATAGAGGCTGGCGAGATCGTCGACGGGAAGCAGCGTGGGCACAGTTTCATTGTGCCGGGTCCCATGGTGCCGGGCCGGATGGTGCCGCCCAGATGTTCGAGGCTCCGGCGAGTGTGAGAATGGGGGCATGGCCATCCAGATCGCCCAGGACCCCCACGCCGACGAGGTGCTCACCCACCACTCGTTCGCGCTGCTCGCCGGCATGATGCTCGACCAGCAGTTCCCGATGGAGCGGGCGTTCGCGGGCCCGGCCAAGGTGCTCGA
>NZ_JACMOM010000201.1 GCF_014378035.1 Aeromicrobium sp.
CGTGGCTGGCCAGACCCACCACGCAGCGGCTCACCTCGTACAGCGCCTGGCGCAAGGGCGTGTCCCGGTGACTGCGAGGTCGCCAGCCACCTCGCGGACCCCGACCCGCGGCACCGTCAAGCAACCGCCGCACCTCACCTGTCGGATGTGGTGGTCGGCCACGGACCCACCACACGGCGTTACCTCTTCGGCTCCACCTGCGCAGACCGCTGGTCACGCATCCCGACCGGCACTACCCAGTGGCCGACGTTGAGAGTTGCGGTTCAGTCTGCGGGTACACCCCAGAGTCTGAGGTCCCCCACGGTCGGGGTCGTCCATCCCTACCGTCTGCCATCGTCGCGTGCGAGCCTGTCATGACGGAGGCGAAGGCAATGACATCTCAGGCATCGCCTGGTTCCGTGGCGCCCCATGACGGCCCGTCCCGCGCGTGACGACCGTCGAGCGTGGCCGCGACCGACATCCCGAGCCGACCGCAGGGCTACCGATCACGGATGCCGCAGAGCAACGGGTTGACGACGTCCTACGGCAGCTGCGGGTCGCACCGGAGCAGGGTTTGTCGGGCGAGGACGCCGTTGGACGTCTCGCGCAGTGGGGCCCGAACGCGCTGGTGTCCCACCGGGCGCGGGTGCTTCCGGTGCTCTGGCGACAGCTCCGTTCGCCGTTGCTGGGACTCCTGCTGGGTGCTGCAGTGGCGTCCTACTTCGTGGGCGAGCAGGGCGGCGCGATCATCATCGGTGTCATCGTCGGACTCTCGGTCGGACTCGGCTTCGTGAACGAGTACCGAGCAGAAAAGGCCGCCGAAGCTCTGCACTCACAGATACATCACGAGACGGTGGTCATCCGCGAAGGGACGGCACGCCGGGTCGACGTCACCGAGCTGGTGCCGGGAGACATCGTCGAGCTGCGGCTGGGCGACATCGTGCCGGCCGACATCCGACTGTTCGATGTCACCGACCTGGAATGTGACGAGTCGCTCCTGACCGGCGAGTCGCTCCCTGTCGACAAGACCGCTGCCCAAGTCCAGCCGGGGCTGCCGCTGGCCGAGCTGGTCGGCTGCGCGCTGATGGGAACTGTCGTGCACGCCGGCAGTGGCACCGGGGTGGTCACCGCGACGGGCTCCCGCACCGAGTTCGGTCAGATCGCTGCCGGCCTCGACACCCATCCCCTGGAGACAGAGTTCCAGATCGGTCTCCGCCGGTTCTCGATGCTGCTGGTGTACGTCGCCAGTTCTCTGACCGTGTCGATCTTCGCGATCAACGTGGCCCTGAACAGGCCGATACTGGACGCCCTGCTCTTCTCGCTGGCCATCGCCGTCGGCATCACCCCACAGCTGCTCCCCGCAGTCGTGTCCACGAGCCTCGCGACGGGATCGCGGCGGATGAGTCGTCGCAAGGTACTGGTCAAACGGCTGGTGTGCATCGAGGACCTCGGTGACATCGACGTGCTGTTCACCGACAAGACCGGCACCCTCACCGCCGGGGACATCGAGTTCTCACATGCCGTGCCTGCCAACGCCACCTCGCCCGAGGAGGTCGTCAGCTGGGGTCTTCTCTGCACCGAGAACGCCACTCAGGAAGGAACGGCCGTGGGGGGCAACCCCCTCGACAGGGCGCTGTGGTCATCACCCGAAGCCAAGCGGCCCGCGCTCGGCGACGTCCAACGGCTGGGCCTGCTCCCCTTCGACCACGAACGCCGGATGGTGTCCGTCATCGTCCGCGACCCTGCAGGGCACACGACCTTCGTCACCAAGGGGGCACCGGAGAGCGTGCTGGCACGATGCGTCGATGTCCCGGCCGATGCACGTGCGGCCCTCGAAGCCGAGTTCGAAGCCGGAAACCGAGTCGTTGCCGTCGCGATCCGCCCGGCCGAAGGCTCGACCCCCACGGCGGCCGACGAGCACGATCTCCGGCTCCTGGGCCTGCTGGTCTTCCTCGACCCACCGAAGCCCGACGCGGCCGAGGCCCTGCTCCGGCTGGAGACACTCGGCATAGCCGTCAAGGTCGTGACGGGCGACAACCCTGCCGTTGCCCTGAAGGTCTGCCATGACCTCGGGCTGGGCGAGGGCGAGGCGATGACCGGGCCCGAGCTCGATGCCCTCGACGACACCGAGCTCGGGGTGGCGATCAACCGCACGACGGTCTTCGCCAGGGTCAGCCCCGAGCACAAGGCTCGGATCGTCCGGGTCCGGCGTCTGTCCGGCGACGGGGTGGCATTCCTCGGCGACGGGGTCAACGACGCGCTCGCCCTGCACGCGGCCGATGTCGGTGTCTCCGTCGATTCCGCCACCGACGTCGCCAAGGATGCTGCCGATGTCATCCTCCTCGAGAAGAACCTGAATGTCCTCGCGGACGGCGTGGTCGAGGGCAGACGGATCTTCGCCAACACGATCAAATACGTGTTGATGGGCACCTCGAGCAACTTCGGCAACATGTTCTCAGCGGCAGGAGCTTCGATCTTCCTGTCATTCCTGCCGATGCTGCCGTCACAGATCCTCCTCAACAATCTGTTGTACGACGCCAGCCAGCTCGCCATCCCCACGGACAACGTCGATGAGGAACAGCTGCGCAAGCCCTCGCACTGGGACATCGCCTCGATCCGCCGGTTCATGTTCTTCTTCGGGCCACTCAGCTCAGTGTTCGACTTCGTCACGTTCGCGATCATGATCTGGGTGTTCAACTCCGGTCCGGCCCAGTTCAGGTCCGGCTGGTTCGTGGAGTCGCTCGCGACTCAGACGCTGATCATCTTCGCGATCCGCACGCGCCGTACCCCGTTCTTCCGGAGCCACCCCAGCCTTCCGTTGACGCTGGCCGCCGTGGGGGTCGTCGCCGTCGGCGCCGTGCTGCCGGCGACTCCCCTGGCTCACACCCTCGGCTTCCAGCCACTGCCGGCCGGCTTCTTCGCCGCGCTCGCCGGCATGGTCGTCGGGTACCTCGTCCTGATCGAGATCGGCAAGCGGATGTTCTACCGATGGGACGCCGCCTCGCCGCCTCGCCGACCCGCTGCCGTCCACCGACACCGGCAGTTTCATCGACACCTCCGCCGCAGGGCGGCACGATTCAGCACCGGTGACAGACCCAGACCTGACTGAGCCCCTCGAGATGATGTTGTGAACCAACTGGGTTGCGACGATCGACACATCGTGACTGATTCTGACCATGACCCCACCGTCGGCTCGCCACCGATAGTTAGTACACTAAGCATATGGAGAACCCAGACCCGCTCGCGCTTGAGGAACAGGTCTGCTTCGCGCTGGCCGTCGCCTCACGCACCGTCATCGCCGCGTACCGACCCATGCTCGAACCGCTGGGCTTGACCCACCCGCAATACCTCGTGATGCTCGCGCTGTGGCAGCACGACAAGGTCGGCGTCAAGCGACTCAGCGAGCTGCTCCACCTCGAGCCGGCGACGCTCTCACCCTTGCTCAAGCGGCTCGAGCAGACCGGGCTCCTCGTCCGGGCCCGCTCGCTGCATGACGAGCGATCGCTCGAGATCACTCTCACCAAGGAGGGCCGGGCGATGCGCGCCCGCGCGGTGGACGTACCACCCGCGATGATCGCCCGGATCGAGATGAGCGTCGACGACCTGCAGCGCACCAACGCGGTGCTGCACCACATCATTGACGCGGCCAGCATGGCGAGGTCCGCATGAGCACCCAGCTGGTGGCGCTGCACAAGGTGCAACGCCGCGTCGCTGCGATCGCGTTCTTTGCCGTCGCGATCCACGGTGTCATCGGGCTCATCGTGGTCGCGCACATCCTGGTGGGCCAGGACCGTAGCTCTGACGCCACGATCTTGATCTTGATGTCGGGAGCTTTCGCCGCCGTCACCTACATCGGGGTGCGGTTGATCCTCGGGAAGACGTTGTGGGCTCCCGCGTGGATCGCCCTCGCAGCGCTGCCGACCATCATTGCGTTCTTCGTCGTGCTCTGAGGGTCTCGCCACCACTAACGGCCCCTCGTGAGAGGCGGCGAGATCGCGACGCCGCCTCTGGAAGACTGGCCTCATGCCGGACGACGTACGCACCAGCATCGCTGAACGGTGGCTCAAGGTCTGGGCGCACACCCGCGGGCTCGACGTGTCAACCGTCGACGGGTGGCCGTTCGTGCACGTCGGCTCCGTAACCCGTGAGACCGAGCTGCTGTGCGTGGAGCCCGGCACGGAGACCTTCGCCGAGCTCATGCGACATGTGCTGGGCAGGCCACGCGCCATGCTGACCGTGCTGGCGACCGATGCCCGACCCTATGCGGCGTTGCTGCTGCCCGCGAACATCCGGGTCGACCGCGACGACGAGACCCTGATGGTGACGAGTCTCAGCCGCATGCCGATTCCCCCGCTCGGGTCCGGGTTGACAGCCCGCTGGGACATCGACGGAAACAGCGCCACGTATGCGGTCGAGTGGGGCGGCTCTCTCGCCGCGGAGGGCACGATCGGCGTCCTCGGCCGCGACGCCACACTCGATGCCGTCGAGACCACCCCGGCCTTCCAACGGCGCGGCCTGGCGAGGCACGTCATGGCTGTCGTGACGGAGTACGCGCTGGACGCAGGCGCCGACACCGGCATCCTGGCCGCCACCCCTCAGGGCCGTCGGCTCTACGAAGCCCTCGGCTGGCGGCCCACGCTGCAGATGTTGTCACTGATGGGATCGAAACCCGCGGATGCGGACAGCGGCGCCTGATCTCGACGATCACGGAGTTCCACGCGAGATCCGACCGCTGTCAGCCGTGACCTGCTCGGCGCTGCGCCGACAGACCTCCTGCCACGGCGTGGGCTCCATGTCGAAGTGCGTACGCGCGGCGCTGTCGTCAAGCACGTAGGGCGCGGTCCACTGGTACGACAGCTGGTTCAGCTCGCGCATCATCGGGACGACGAGAGCGAGGGTGGAGAGGATCGCCGCAGGTGTCGCCGAGACCGCCACGGGAGGCTTGCCGACGCTCGCCAGCACCTCGGTGATGGCTTGCTCCTGCGTCCGCGGCGGATTGCTCGGAACGTTCCAGGTGCGACCGTGCGCTGTGCTGTCCTCGGCTGCGGCGATCAGCATCCGGGCCGTGTCGAGGACGTCGGTGAACGTGTGCGGCAGGTCCTTCTTGCCGATGACCCAGGCCCGCTTGCCTTTCAGCGCACCGGGAATTTGACGCGTGACGTGCCCATTGCCACCGACTCCCCTGCCCATGTAGTCCGAGCCGCGCACCTCGACCGCCCTGACGCGCCCCGCGTCGTGCGCCGCCTTCGCGTCGGCCCACATCTTCGCGCGCAGGATGCCTTTGTGGTCGGTCGCGGCGTCAGGCATGTCCTCGCGCATCGGCCGATCGACCGGGCCGTACGGGTAAAGGTTGCCGGTGATGGCGTACACCGCGCCCGATCGCTCGGCAGCGCTGAGGAATGCTGCCATGAGTGGCGGCCAGAACGTCTCCCACGTCGTGTAGTCGGCGGGGTTGGCGCAGTTGTAGAGCACCGAGACACCGTCAGCCGCCGCGCTCAGGGCATCGGCGTCCGAGGCGTCGAGCTGCAGATGGACGACGCCGGCGATGCCGGTGTCGGTGCCCGACCGGGTGGCGACGGTGACGTCAGACCCACGTGCCGCGAGCAGCTCGGCCACGTGACGGCCCACCGGTCCGGCTCCGACAACAAGATGACGATCGGTCATGATTGGTCCTTCCCTGTAGGAGAGCACTGCTCTCGCTTCGAGCATGGCACCCACAAAGGACAAACACAAGAGCACTGCTCTCATTTGTTGCTTGCGCTCTCGAACTGGGCCACATTGGGGGCATGGAACAGACGTCCAGGACGGCCAGACACCGCACCCGCGAGGAGATCACCGAGGAGATCCTGCGCGCTGCGCGCAAGCGGCTCACCGAAGCCGGGCCCGGCGAGCTGTCGCTGCGGGCGGTCGCGCGCGACGTCGGCATGGTGTCGTCGGCGGTGTACCGCTACTTCCCGAGCCGCGACGACCTGCTCACCTCCCTCCTGATCCTCGCCTACGACGAAATCGGTGCCGCGGTCGAGGATGCCGATCACGCCGTGTCTGACCGGGCCGACCTCCTCGCACGATGGACCGCCGCGTGTCACGCGATCCGCGACTGGGCCGTCACGCACCCTGGCGACTACGCCCTGACCTACGGATCCCCTGTCGCGGGCTACATCGCGCCCCGCGACACCGTGGGCCCGGCGACACGGGGCACGGTGGTGCTCGTGACGATCGTGACGGACGCCTACCGCGATGGCCGCCGGGCACGTCCCGCCCCGCCCGGCGCACGAGCTGGGCTTGAGAAGACTCTCGGTGATGCGATGCGGTTCGTGCAGGCGCGCGATCTTCCGCACCCACCACCGGAGGTCGTCGCACGCACGATCATGGCGTGGACATCCATCTTCGGCACCGTGTCGTTCGAGCTGTTCGGCCATCTCGAGGGATCTGTCAGCGACAAGGCCGACTGGTTCGACGAGGTCGTCCTGCGGCTGGCAGTAGACCTCGGACTGACCTGACGTCGACCCGGAGTGAGTAATGCCTCACCCCGAAAATATCGCCGGAAGGCCTTCCTCACTGTTGAATGTGGACAACCCCGACATGCCGATGAGGAACAGCCATGCCCCGTATCGCCCGCAGGACGTTCGTCGCCGCACCCGCCCACGTGGTCTGGAGCCTGGCCGGGGACTTCGCCGAGTGGCACCCCCAGCTCCGCATCTACGCCGACGGCCCGGTGGCCTCCCCCGAGCTCGTCGTCACCGTGGTGTCGCGCGACGACGAGGCGATGACGCTGTCCTACTCGATGCCCGACCCGCCGTTCCCCATCGCCAACCACAAGGCCACGATCGTCGTGGAGTCCGCAGGCCACTCGACGTCGCACGTCACGTGGTCAGCCGACTTCAGCACCGATCCCGACCTCATCCAGCAGCTCGAGGACAGCCTCGGCGACGCCGTCTTCGTGCAGGCTCTCGACAAGCTCGCCACCTACGCCCAAGACACTTTCGGATCGACCCAAGCCGCCAAGGGCCGCTGAGCCTCAGCCCCGCCAGTCGCGAAAACCGACGACGATGAGGCGCATCTGTCGGCGCGCGCCCTCCTTGATCTTCTCCTCCAGGTCTGGACGGCCGTCGGGCATCTCGACGATCTCCTCGGCGTTCGACACCATGTTGCGCACGAACAGGCGCGACACCATCTGCACGTCCTCCGTTGTCCATGTCTCGATGTTGGGAAGCCGCGCGAGCACGACGGCGAGCTCACTGACGAACAGGTCGAGCTCGTGCCTGATGGCCGAGCGCACGACATCAGGGCCGCCCACGCGTTCGCGGGACACGAAGCCGAAGTGCGCCTTGCTCTGCTTGACCGCTTCGACCAGGACGTCGGCCGCCGCGTCGATGATGTGGTCGAAGACCTGCGGATCACGCTGAGCGTCGCGAATCATGCGTCTCAGTGTTGAGAAGGACTGCTCGACGAGGGCGAGCCCGAGCTGGTCCATCGAGTCGAAATGGCGGTAGAAGGCGGTGGGCACGATGCCAGCATGCCGAGACACTTGCCGCAGGCTGATCTGGGCGAAACCCTGGGTCTGGCTGAGCTCGAGCGCCGACGACAGGATCAGCTGTCGGGTGCGTTCCTTTTGCGCCTGCCGCGACTCGGCGGGCAGGGGCTCCGTCATGGGCACAGCCTAGTACCTGCCCTTCAGTGCACATCTGTGTGCATCGTGGTCGAGGTCACGCGGTCGGTCGGTTGCGGTGAACGCACGGGTCGTGCACACTTTGAGTGTACGGATGTTCACTGACTTCGAGGAGGCACCGAGATGGGCATCATTCGCAAAGCACTCGCCTCGCGTCCCGTCTCCGTCCTGGCCTCGCCGCACTCGATCGACCACTACCTCGAGCAGGTCCACCCCATGCTGGCCGCCGAGAACGTCCGCGCCAAGGTTGTCGGGGTCGTGCGGGAGACTGGCGATGCCAGCACCGTGGTGCTGCGCCCCAACGGCGCGTGGAACGGCTTCGTTCCCGGCCAGCACGTGCAGTTCGGTGTCGAGGTCGAGGGGATCCGCAAGATTCGTTGCTTCTCCGTGTCGAGCTCGCGCGCGGCGAAGAACGGCACCTTCAGTGTGTCGGTCAAGGCTCACCCCGACGGTTACGTGTCCCAGTTCCTGCACCGTGAGATGCAGCCGGGCGCGATCATCTTTCTCTCGCAGGCCGAGGGCGAGTTCGTGCTCCCCACGGTGGTGCCCGACAACCTGCTGCTGATCAGCGGTGGCTCAGGCATCACACCGGTCATGTCGATGCTGCGCACATTGCGCGACACCGGCCACACTGGAGGGGTCACGTTCCTGCACTACGCACGCTCGCGGGACGACGAGATGTTCTCACCCGAGCTCGACGCCATTGCTGCTGAGCCTGACGTCACCATCGCCCGCGTCTACACCCGCGCGCCCCTCGACGGTGCCGAGCTCAAGGGCCGCTTCGTCATCGACCACCTGAAGCACCTCGGCATCGACCCGAGGGAGACCCTGACGTACGTGTGCGGACCGGCCGGGCTGATCGCCACCGTCCGCGACACGTACGAGGAGCTCGGTGCGGCCGATCAGCTGCGCCTCGAGTACTTCAAGGTGCCGAGCATCGACATCGATGCCGCCGACGCGACCGGCACCCTGACCTTCGACGACGCCGTCGCCGAGGTCGCCAACAGCGGCGACACGATCCTCGTCCAGGCCGAGGCCGCCGGGCTCACGCCCGACTTCGGCTGCCGGATGGGCGTCTGCAACACCTGCGCCGTCAAGAAGAACAGCGGCGCCGTCCGCCACATCGTGAGCGGCGAGATCACGGCCAACACCGACGAGACCATCAAGATTTGTGTTCAGGTGCCCATCGGCGACGTGAGCGTCGCACTGTGAAGGGCACGACGCTGAAGGGTAAGAGGGAGAAGACCATGGCGAAGAACAAGAAGCACCCCCCGATCGAGCCGCACAGCGCCTCGCGTCACAACGCGGCGCCGTTGACGCTGATCAACAAGGACTCCGACAAGCCGGCCACCATCGGGCTGGAGTACATGACCTACGAGCAGCTCGATGAGTTCGGGCACCAGCTCGACACGGTGCGTCAGCGCGTTCTCGACGACCTCGGTCAGAAGGACGCCGACTACATCCGTCGTGTCATCAAGGTGCAGCGTGCCGCCGAGGTCCTCGGCCGCGTCGGTATCTTCATGCCGTTCTTCCTTCCCGCCTTCTTCACCGGCATCGCCCTGCTCGGCCTGGCCAAGATCTTGGACAACATGGAGATCGGCCACAACGTCATGCACGGCCAGTACGACTGGATGAACGACCCGATGGTCGACGGCAAGCGCTTCGAGTGGGACAACGTCGCACCGGCGCAGGACTGGAAGCACGGCCACAACTACATCCACCACACGTACACCAACATCCACGGCATGGACCGCGACATCGGCTACAACCTGCTCCGCATCGACGCCGACCAGCCGTGGTACGGCAC
>NZ_JACMOM010000202.1 GCF_014378035.1 Aeromicrobium sp.
CGCGAACTTCGTGGTGGCGGTGCCGCGGTTGAACGTCCAGGTGGGCGACGTCTGCGGAAATCCTCCGGTTCCGATGTTGCCGCAATAGTGCTTGTGGGATGCCGAGTAGACGACATCTCCGGCCGGGGCGATGTCGTACGTGTCACCATGGCAGTCCTCGACCCACTTGAGCTGGCCACTCCAGTCGATCTGGAAGGAGCCTTCGACATTTCCGCCAGCACCGAAGTGGTACCCGGACCCGTAGAAGCCGTCGGCGTCGCCCTTCAAGGACAGGATGGCCGACTGAGTGCCCCCGTTGCGGATCTGGGCATTGGCGGCCAGCGGGAGGTTGGCGCCGCTCGCGCTGTCGACCAGAGCCAGCCCGTAACCGGGGTTGCCCGACCCGTTGAACGTCGTGAAGCTACCGCCGACTGCCACCTTGCTGCCGTCGGGTGAGACCGTCAGCGCCTGCACCGAGCCGTCGCCGGGCGTGGGCACCCACGGGAGCAGCGCGCCGTTGGAAGCATTGAGCGATGCGAGCTTGGTGCGCGCGCTGGTCACTGATCCGACCTTGACGGATGGGAAGTTTCCACCGATGAAGAGCGAGCCGTTGCTCAGGCCGACGGTGCTGACCGGGCCATTCACAGTCGGGGCGAAACTGGTGATCAATGCCCCGGTGAAGGCGTCCAGTGCCGCCACACGGTAACGGTTCGTCCCGTTGACCGTGGTGAAGTTGCCGCCGACATAGAGCTTGGTGCCATCGGGGGAGGCCGCGATAGACTTGACCTGCGCGTTGAACGTCGGCGCGAAACCATTGATCAGGACGCCAGTCGTGAGGTTGTAGGCCAGCATGTTGGCGCGCGGCACGGTGTTGACGCCTGGAGCCGCTCCGGCAGGACGTGCAGTGGTGAACTCACCAGCAACGTAGACAGTGTTGCCGACGATCGCCTGGTCCCAGACCACACCATCGATCTGGACGGTCGGCAGCACATCGGTCGACGCCGTCTCAGGGAGACCCGCGGCCGGTGCCGTGTCAGCCTGGGCCGCCTGCGGCAGCAGCACCAGACCGGTTGCGACGAGCGCAACCGTGACTGACAGGGTCGCGACGAGGCGCGAGAAAACGACACGAGCGGTGGAGGCACCGCGCACAGCGGCTGCCTGAATCGCCCGCGGGCGACTGGGGGAGAATTCGATCACGCCATGTAGAGCATCCCGTCACCAAATACTGACGTGAGTGGGAGGAACTTTCTGATTGACCGGCTCTACTGCTCGGCGGAACCGCGAAAGAGAGCGATCGGGTCACCGATCGACAGGTCGAGCTCGATGACGACGAGGCCCAGCTCGGACTTCGGAACCCGGAACACATAGGTGCCGGTCTTCGACTTGCCCGCGGCAAGCTTTCCTGTGAGTGCAGTGGTACCTGTCGACAGCGGGGTGGCCGGCGTGTTGTCCGCGCCGTAGTACGTGTTGACAATTGTCTGGCTGAAGTCGATGGCCTTTCCAGCGGTGACAGCCACCGTCACGGAGATGGACGGACCGCCCACCTCGCCCGGCAGCTCCGCCTTGCCGTTGACCTGACGAATGCTCGAGAGCCGCGCCGTCGTGCCGGCTGTCAGCACGGCCTTGTCGTCGATGCCGATGGTCTTCGACTTCGGTCGATCCGGAACCGCCGTCGGACCGGTGGGAGACGGCGTCGGGCTGCTGGGGATGCGCGAGGGGGGAGCATTGGTGGCAGACGTGGGGGCTCCCGTGGATGTGGGGCCTCCGGATGCGCCGCCCTGCGCCGATGTGTCTCCTCCCTTGCTTACCAGCACGATCATCACGACGGCGACCACCACGAGAGCGCCGCACACGATCGCGACAAGGCTTCTGCGAGAAAGGGCGGAGATCATGGCACATCCTTGTCTTGAGGTTCGACGGTGATCATAGCCTCACCCCCCGAGTGCGAAAACGATGGCGAATCGGCCTCAGCAGGGTGGACGTCAACGCTACGATGATTCAGCCTCGCTCGTAGAAAACGCACCTCGGGGGCGCGACACATCATCTGGTGGAGACCGAGCTCAGGGCCACCGATGCCGGCTGATGTGCAAGAGAGGATGGAAATCGTTCGATGGACCTCATCGAGTACGTCAATGTGCTGCGAAGGCGCTGGGTGTCAATCC
>NZ_JACMOM010000033.1 GCF_014378035.1 Aeromicrobium sp.
CATGTCCCACTCGATCGATCCGAGAGTCAACATTGGCTCGATCGTGAACGTCATGCCCTCCTTGATCACGGTGTCGTAGGACGGGTCGTCGTAGTGGGGGACGACGAGGCCGTCGTGGGAAGCCGGGCCCACGCCGTGGCCGGTGAAGTCGCGCACCACGCCATAGCCGAAGCGTCGGGCGTACGACTCGATGACCCTCCCGATGACGTTGATCTCGCGCCCCGGCCTGACCGCGCGGATGGCGCGCATCGTCGCCTCGAGGGTGCGCTCGACCAGCAGGCGTGACTCCTGGTCGACGTTGCCCACCAGGTACGTCTTGTTGGTGTCGCCGTGCACCTCGCCGATGAACGCCGTGATGTCGATGTTGACGATGTCTCCGTCAGCCAGCGGGCGGTCGTCCGGGATGCCATGGCAGATCACCTCGTTGACGCTGCTGCACAGCGACTTGGGGTAGCCGCGATACCCGAGGGTCGAGGGATAGGCGCCCTGCGAGACGAGGAACCCGTGGCCCACGCGGTCGAGCTCGTCCGTCGTGACTCCGGGTGCGATGGCTGCCTCGACGGCATCCAGGGCCTGCGCGGCGACGCGTCCGGCGATGCGCATCGCGGCGATCGTGTCGGCATCGCGCACCTGGGGACCGCGATAGGGCAGGGGAGCGATCTGTCCGACGTACTCAGGACGTTCGATCGAGCTCGGGACGGCGCGCTCGGGGGACAGACGGCCAGCAGCAAGAACAGTCACCAGCCGAGTTTAAGTGCGTACCCGAACGCCGGCTGAGGCAGTATGGGGTCCATGAGCGATGCCAAGTTCTACTACTGCCTCATCCACCACAGCGTCGAAGGCGAGGACGGTTGCAGGGCCGCCGACCGAATGGGCCCTTACGACACAGCCGCCGAGGCGTCGCGTGCGCTGGAAACTGCCGCCGAGCGCACCAAGTCGTGGGACAACGACCCGGAGTGGAATGACGAGACGAAGCCGGACTCCGACCCCTCACCGTCCGGGGGATGAGCCGGCGCAGGCTCGATCTGGAGCGTTCAGGCCCATGGATCGGGGTCGCCGGCATGTTCATCGTGCTCTGGTACGCGATCTCCAGCGTGCCCTACGCGCCGTGGTGGGGTGTCGTGCTGAGCCTGGCGCTGCTGATCCCGACCTCGATGCTGCTGGCGCGGTGGGCGCGGTCGAGACCGGCGTTGTGCGTCACGGTGCCCGTGATCGGCGCTGCCCTGAACGGCGCGCTGGCCTACGTCGGTGCGACGTACTGGGGATGGAGCAACTGAGAGAGGCCCCGCCGGAGTCTCCGGTCGGACCTCAGCCGTCGAAGGAGTGCTCTGCCGCGGGGAAGGTGCCCGCCGCGACGTCGTCGGCGTATGCCTTCGCAGCTGTGAGCATCACGCCGTGCAGATCGGCGTAGCGCTTGACGAAACGAGGTGCCTTGCCGGTGCGCAGGCCCATCATGTCCTGCCAGACCAGCACCTGAGCGTCACAGCCGGCGCCCGCGCCGATGCCGATCGTGGGGATGCGCAGCGCTTTGGTGACTTCGGCGGCGACCGGTGCGGGCACCATCTCCATCACCACCGCGAAGGCTCCCGCCTCCTCGAACGCCTTGGCCTCGGCGACGAGCTGGGCGGCAGCATCGCCGCGCCCCTGAACGCGGTAGCCACCCAGGTTGTGCTCGGCCTGCGGGGTGAAGCCGATGTGGGCCATGACGGGGATGCCGGCATCGGTCAGGAGCTTGACCTGAGG
>NZ_JACMOM010000203.1 GCF_014378035.1 Aeromicrobium sp.
CACGAGTCGACTGGTCAGCACCATGATCGCTGCGGCGGAGAGGGCGAACCTGCCCCTGCCGCGTAAACCCTGGCTCGACGAGCTCTCGCCGGTCTACGACGGCGCACGGCTGCGGCAGCGCACCGACGCCGAACTGGTACTCGGGGTCGTCGACGATGCGAAGAACCAGAGCCAGTACCCCGTCTACTTCCGTCCGGACGTCGATGGCAACCTGGCCGTGTACGGCGCCGGTGGCGCCGGCAAGAGCGTCGCCCTGCGCACCCTCGCGATCGCCGCCGCGGTCACCCCGCTCGGTGGTCCGGTGCAGGTCTACGCGCTCGATTTCGGATCATCAGGACTCCGGATGCTGGAGCCGCTGCCGCACGTCGGCGCCGTCGTCGACGGTGACGACTCCGAGCGCGTGGCCAGATTGCTCGGCATGCTCAGGGCCATCATCGACGAGCGCTCCGAGCGCTTCGCCTCGGTCAGGGCCGGCTCCATCGCCGAGTACCGTACCCTGTCCGGTCGCGCAGACGAGCCCAGGATCATGCTCTTCGTCGACGGGGCTGGCATGTTCCGCACGCAGTACGAGTACTTCACCGGCCCCATCTATGCCGACTTCCAGCAGATCCTCGCCGACGGTCGCTCGGTGGGCGTGCACGTGGTGCTCTCCGTCGACCGCCCGGGCTCCATCACCCCCGCGATCGCCTCGGCTATGCAGCGCAAGATCGTGCTGAGGCTCACTGAGGACAACGACTACAGCGCCCTCGATGTGTCGGCCGACGTCCTGTCGAGCGGGTCAGCGCCCGGCCGTGCCCTCATCGACGGCATGGAGGCGCAGATCGCGATCTTCGGTGGCTCTCGCAACGTGGCAGACCAGTCGCGGGCCATCGATAAACTCGCCGCGACCCTGCGCGATCGCGGCGTCGCGCACGCACCGGGGGTCGCCCGCCTCAGCGACGATATCGCCCTGTCGAGCCTCCCGGCGGCGCCGGCCGGGTTCGCGCCTCTGGGTGTGGCCGACGACGACCTCCAACCCGTCAACTTCGAGCCGACCGGCACGTTCGTGCTGATGGGTCCGCCGTCCTCGGGTCGGTCGAGTGCGCTCAGCGCGCTCGCACACTCCACGGTGGGATCGGCGAAAGGTGTGCGGGCCTTCTACTTCGGCAACGCGAAGTCGGCGTTGCGGGCATACGAGGGGTGGGAGGCGACGGCCGCATCCATCGAGCAGGCCGTCGAGCTCGCCGCGACCGTGCGTGAACTCGCGGCCCAGCCAGCGGGCGAGGGGTTCAGGATCGTGGTCGTGATAGAAGGGCTGTCCGATTTCCTGTCGACCCCGGCAGACTCGCCGATGATCGAGATGCTCAAGGTGCTCAAGCGTGGCGACCACTTCGCCCTCGGCGAGTCAGAGACGAGCACGTGGTCGTCGTCCTGGCCGCTGCTGCAAGAGCTCAAGAGTGGCCGTCGCGGATTCGCGATACAGCCAGACCAGCAGGAGGGTGACCTGCTCTTCAGAACGGCGTTCCCGCGTGCGAAGCGCAGCGAGTTCCCCGTCGGCCGCGGATACTTCGTCCAGGCGGGCAAGGTGCGAAGAGTGCAGCTTGCCAGGCGCACGGAGGAGGGTGGGTAGTACTGCCCATCGTGAATAAAGATCACGTCACTTAGAGTCCTAAGTGATAACCAATATCCCCAGATGGGGAGAGCCTCACTGGCGCGATAGAAAGGCAACATCATGGCTGAACTTGGACAGAACCCGGAAGAAGTACGCGACCTGGCGAACCTCTTCGACGCCAAGGCGGGCGACCTCGAAAGCGTCGTGTCTGCTATCAACAGCAAGCTCGGTGGCACCACCTGGACCGGTCCTGACCGCACCAGGTTCGAGACCTCGACCTGGTCGACCATCCAGACCAACCTGAACACGATTGCGAACACGCTGCGCGAAGCCGGCACCAGCGCACGGAACAACGCGACAGAGCAGGAATCCGCTTCGGCGTAATGCTCGACCGGCGATGGCCGGGGCCCCGAGCCCTGGCCGTCGCTCTCATCCCCTTTCTTTCCGTGCCAGGAGGCAACGTGTACAAGTCGGCATCGCAGCTGTCGGTAGCTGCGTCACAGATCCGCAGCGCGGCAGCGACGATGAACAGCATCGTCGCTGACCTCCAGAGCGCGAACACCTGGAGCGGCGCCGACATCGACAGGTTCGTCAACGACTGGGATGCACAGGTCACCGGCCCTCTCTACAGGGCAGCGGGACGACTCGACGTCATCGAATTCACCGAGCCCGGGAAGTAGACAGTGTCGAAGAAACTCGGGCTCAACCCCGGCACGGTCCGCGACCAGGCCAGCCGCCTGAACGCCCAGCTGGGAGCGCTCGACTCGATCGCGTCCACCGTGAAGGCGACCCGCAACGCCGCGCAGTATCCGCAGTCGTATGGACTCGGTCCCGGCGATAAAGTCATGGCGCCCGAGTACCTCGGCACCGCTTCGAGCGCGTGCAGCGACATCAGCGCAGCGACGGGCGCTGCGCGAAACCTCATCAGTGTCGCCTACTCCAACGTCTCGGAGCAGGAATCGGCCAGCGGCGCCGGATCGAGCGGCTCAAGGCCATCCACGGGCAAGCCAGCCACCGACGGCGCGCCCAGGGGCGAGGGAAACGACGACACCGTCACGACGACCATCATCGGCAGCACTGCGACGGCCGACGGCGGCTACAAGAGCAACAGCGGCGGCGGAACAGACGCCCCGACCTCATACAAAGACTTGTCCAAACCCAAATTCGACGACGCGAAGGAGGAGTACAACTTCGAGACCGAGACACAGGACGGCACCACGGTCAACACGACCAGGACGACCGACAACGGCGACTCGACGACCGAGAACTCGGACGAGACCTTCAGCGGTACCACCACGACCAATGGCGTCAAGGTGACCGTCACCGACGATTCGGTCGAAACCTCGAACGAGACCAGCACGGTCACCGGTGTGACCAATACCAACACCAACAAGACCACGGGCGACGACGGCTCTTCGTCTGAGACGACAACTGAAACCACCGCGACCAAGGGAACGACCACGGGTACCTCGGTGACTGTCGAAGACGACAGCGTCACCTACACGGCGAAGAGCGAAGCCGAGGTTCGGGCCGCAGCATCCTTATCGGGCAAGTTCGATAATGGCAGCGGCGTCAGCGGCGAGGGTGAGGTGTCTGCCGAGGCATCCGCCAAGATCGCTGCTGAGGCGAGCGTGAAGATCAGCGATGACGGCACGGTGGTGGCCGCGGCCAGCGCCAGCGTCGGGGCGACCGCGGCCGTCGCGGCAGCAGGGCGCATCGAAGCCGGTGTGGCCTCCGCCACTGGGTCTGTGAAAGCCCAGGCCACGGTCTCGGCCGCAGCGACAGCGACCGGCACTATCGGCCCCGATGGCGCGAGCGTCGCGGCCGGTGTCAGCGCCATGGCGGTCGCGTCGGCGTCCGCCAGCGGTTCGGTTGAAGTCATGGGCGTCTCGGCTGGCGCCACAGGCGAGGTCTACGCCGGCATCGGTGTCAAAGCTGAGGTCGAGATTTCGGCGACAATCGATAGTGTGTCGGTGTCCGTCGACGTCGGCGCCGCACTCGGAATCGGTGCTGGTGTGTCGTTCGACATCGACTTCAGCCCCAAAGAGATGGTTTCTGACCTCAAAAAGTTGTTCTGGTAGCACCCAGCCCGGCCACCTCGATCCTGCGAGCGAAGAGAAACGACGGAGATAAGCAATGACAACGTATTCCTACCCCAGCGACACCTTCCCCACCAACCCGAAGATCACCCTGGACGTGCCGGAGGGCTGGGAGCCACTCATCGTGCCCGCGACGATTCTCGCCATCGGCCGCACGACCGAGGCAGGAACCTTCAGGCCCAACGTGATCGTCGCCATCTCACGGTACGGAGCCGGCTACGAGCTGCAGGTGGCCATCGACGCCGTCATCGCAAAGTTCGGTTCACTCGAGCAGGCAGCCCAGATCGGCAGCGACGTCAGCACCATCAACGGCCGGGAGTGGGCGCACATCGAGAGCTCGTTCGTGGACAGCAGGGTGGGAACTCTCGTGCAGGCGGCACACCTCGCCATTGTCGAACACGGCGAGGTCGTCGACCTCATCCAGGTGACAGGAACCGTCACTGGATCGCAGGCCCAGGACGGCCTCATCAACGAGATTCGCGAGATCCAGCGCAGCGTCGTCGCCAGCGTCGGCTAGCACCGCGTCACGGTTGCCGGATCGGCTACGATTGCTGGCCGGGGCACGTGACGGAAGGCTGCCTGTGACTGACGGTGACGACGAAGGCTTCATCGGTCTGCCGCCAGGCATGACCGCACCCGTCGACTCCACCTCCGGCACCATCAAGCGCGACAGGCCCGAGCGCCCCCGTAGCGATCGAGACGAGGTCGTCTTCTTCCCGGTGGTACCGGGTGCGCCACCCGGAGCCGCGGCCCCGACCGCTGGGCAATCCGCCAGCACCCCCACCATCGATGATGCGACGAGCATCAGCGCCTCGCGGCACACCGCCCACGGATGGCGACTCGTGATCGAAGGTCGCGAACCTGTTGCCGTTGAGGGGCCGCTCTACCTGGGCCGACACCCGGTCGCTGCTGCCGATCATCCCCAGGCCAGGGTCCTGGCAGTGGAAGACGCGGCCAAATCGGTCTCGAAAACGCACGCGCTGCTCGAGGTCGACGCTGATGGTCTCTGGGTGCACGACCTCGATTCGACGAACGGCGTGTGGGTGGTGCCGGCGGGGGAGGACGCGACAGAGGTGACCCCCGGCCAGCGCGTTGCGGTGCCCGCGGGCGCCGACCTCGAACTGGGCGATCTCGTCATTCAGGTCGAGCACAACTAAGGCAGGTCGAACACGGCTAAGGCAGGTCGAACACGGCTAAGGCAGGTCGAGCACGGCTAAGGCAGGTCAGCCACGACCGACGGCCGTGCGGCACGCCGGGTGATACTCTCGAACCATGTATTTCGGTCGGCTTCTTCTTCGTCGCCGCGACGGGGTCTAGCCACCTGCCACCCTCGTCGCGGAGTGCGCTGCTGACCTGCGCGAACGATGGCTGGGCACTCGACTGACGAAGGACATCATCATGACTAACAGCACGCCACGAACCCTGGCCGAGAAAGTCTGGCAAGACCACCTGGTCGTCAAGGGCGAGGACGGTAGCCCCGACCTCATCTACATCGACCTGCATCTCTTGCACGAGGTCACCAGCCCGCAGGCCTTCGACGGCTTGCGCGAGGCCGGGCGACCCGTGCGCCGCCTCGACCTGACCATCGCGACCGAAGACCACAACACCCCCACCCTCGCGATCGACAAGCCGATAGCCGACCTGACCAGCCGCACGCAGATCCAGACTCTGCGCAATAACGCGGCCGAATTCGGCGTGCGCCTGCACTCTCTCGGAGACATCGAGCAGGGCATCGTGCACGTCGTCGGCCCTCAGCTCGGGCTCACGATGCCGGGCATCACGGTGGTCTGCGGCGACAGCCACACCTCCACCCACGGCGCATTCGGTGCCATGGCATTCGGCATCGGAACCTCCGAGGTTGAGCACGTCCTCGCCACCCAGACACTGCCGCTGAAGGCCTTCAAGACGATGGCGATCACTGTTGACGGCGCCCTGCGCCCCGGCGTCACGGCGAAGGACATCATCCTCGCGGTCATCGCCCAGATCGGCACCGGTGGCGGGCAGGGCTACGTGCTCGAGTTCCGCGGCAGCGCCATCCGGTCACTGTCGATGGAGGGCCGCATGACGATCTGCAACATGTCGATCGAGGCGGGTGCAAGGGCAGGCATGGTGGCTCCGGATGAGACAACCTACGCCTATCTGAAGGGTCGCCCTCACGCGCCTCAGGACCATGACTGGGACGACGCCGTCGAATACTGGAACACCCTTCCCACCGACGACGGTGCGGTCTTCGACGCCGAGGTCTACCTGGACGCGAATACGCTCGAGCCGTTCGTGACCTGGGGAACCAACCCGGGCCAGGGCGTCTCGCTCAGCGACTCGGTGCCGAACCCGTCAGACTACGCCGACGTCAACGACAGGGCCGGGGCCGAGCGGGCTCTCGAGTACATGGATCTCGCCGCCGGCACCCCGATGAAGGACATCCACGTCGACGCCGTATTCATGGGCTCGTGCACCAACTCGCGCATCGAAGACCTCAGGGCGTTCGCCTCCATCATCAAGGGCCGCACGAAGGCTGAGGGCGTGCGCGTCATGGTGGTCCCGGGCTCCGCCCGTGTGCGTCTGGAGGCCGAGGCTGAGGGCATAGATAAGATCGTCGAGGAATTCGGCGCCGAATGGCGCTTCGCGGGCTGCTCCATGTGCCTCGGGATGAACCCGGACCAGCTCGCGCCCGGCGAGAGGTGTGCATCCACATCCAATCGAAACTTCGAGGGCAGGCAGGGCAAGGGCGGCAGGACCCACCTCGTCTCGCCGCTCGTCGCCGCGGCCACCGCGATTCGCGGCACCCTGTCGAGCCCATGGGATCTTCAGAACAGCCCGATGCCGGAGTCGGCAGCGACGGTGGGTGCGTGATGGAGAAATTCACGACCGTCACGGGGATCGCGGTGCCGCTTCAGCGCTCCAACGTCGACACCGACCAGATCATCCCCGCCGTCTTCCTCAAGCGAGTGACCAAAACCGGGTTCGAGGACGCGTTGTTCCACGGCTGGCGCCAGGACCCGGGGTTCGTGCTCAACCGGGAGCCGTACATCCACGGTTCCGTGCTGGTTGCCGGCCCGGATTTCGGAACCGGTTCCAGCCGCGAGCATGCCGTCTGGGCGCTGCGGGACTACGGGTTCTCGGTGGTTCTGAGCGCCCGTTTCGGTGACATCTTCCGCGGCAACTCGGGCAAGCAGGGGTTGCTCGCCGCCCAGCTGACCGAGAAAGATATCGAGGCGATCTGGCTAATCATCGACGAGCATCCTGGAATAGAACTCACCGTGGATCTGGTGGCAAAGACGGTCACAGCGGGTACGGCGAGCTTTGCTTTTGAGATTGATGATTACACTAGGTGGCGTTTGCTTGAAGGGCTGGACGATATCGGTCTGACCCTGCGCGATGAGGCGCGAATAACGGAGTTCGAGGCGCGGCGTGACAGCTGGCGGCCGAAAACTCTTCCGGCTCGCTGAGACCGGAACTACGATACTCAAGAGCTACAGCAACACGAGGTGGGTATGAATTCTCTTACCAAGGATGCCCAAAAGGCAGCAAAAAGGGTAGGACTCCTGTCAGACAGGATCGTTATCAACGGCGGCAAACCGCTGGTCGGGCGCATTGAGCTTCGCGGTGCAAAGAACCTCGCCACCAAGGCGATGGTGGCGGCACTGCTCGCCGACACCCCCAGTGTGCTCAGGGATGTCCCTGACATCAGCGACGTCGTCATCGTCACGGGAATGCTCGAGGTGTACGGCGTTTCTGTGACCAACGACGGCAACGGCACGCTTGTGCTCGACCCGAGCAACGTGCTCAAGGCCCACTTCGCCGAGATCGACGCCC
>NZ_JACMOM010000204.1 GCF_014378035.1 Aeromicrobium sp.
GCCCTCGGCCAGCCCGACGAAGTTCTCGACGGTCTTGGGCGCATGGTCGGGGAAGAGCTCCACGGCAATGGTGCCGTGGTTGGTGGTGAATGTTGCGATCAGCTGCGAAGCCACAGGGGGATCCTTTCAGTGTGCTTCCCTTATCTTTTCATGGCGCGCCAACTGCGGCCGATCGACAGGCGAACTGACCGGCCACGAGTGTGATCGCTATCGTGGCCGGCATGTCGAAGTCCGAGAAGAAGCGTTCCCTCCGCCCGCTCCTGTTCGTGGTCGCCGTCGCCGGTGTCGTGGTCGTGCTGCGCAACGCCGTCGCCGACAAGGGCGGCTCGTACGACCCCGCCGACCTCGGCGCACGCTGATGTCGGTCACGGTCGAACGCACTCCCGACGGCATCGCTGTGCTGACCTTCAGCGCTCCGCCGGTCAACCTCTACTCAGAGGAGATGCACGCCGATTTCGATCGTGCGCTCGACGAGATCGACGCCGATCCGCCTCGCGCTCTGCTGATCCGCGCCGAGGGCAGAGTCGTCTCCGGCGGGGTGGATGTGTCACAGTTCCATGCGCAGAAGACCCGGGCCGACACGAAGATCCTGTACGACCGCATGCTCGAGCTGCCGTCCCGCATCGACGCATTGGCCTTCCCGACCTTCTTCGCCGCTCACGCGTTGACGCTGACCTGGGCCTTCGAGATCGCCGTGGCGTGCGACATCATCCTGGCGTCCGAGAAGGCGAAGTTCGGGCTCGTAGAGCGGGTCATCGGTCTCACCCCGACCATGGGGGGCACGCAGCGCCTCGCCGCCCGCGCGGGGGTCGGCCGGGCGAAGGAGCTCGTCTTCACCGGTGACCTCTATGACGCGGCCACTCTCGAACGCTGGAACGTCGTCAACCGGGTCTTTCCGGTCGAGGGTTTCGACGACGCCGTGCTGGCCTTCGTGCAGCAGATCGCCGCGGGTCCCACCAAGGCGTTCGGCGCGGCCAAGGACATTCTTCGCGATTTCGAGTCCGGCGGAGTGCCTGCGGCTGTCGCCCACACGACCGCGATCGCCTCGGCACTGTTCGACACCGAGGACCTCCAAGGAGGCATGGAATCGTTCCTGGAGGCCGGCCCCGGCAAGGCGACCTTCCACGGCCGCTGACCGGCTTACTTCGTGGCGGGGTGCTGGCTGTGGACGTGCTTCGTCGCCCGGTGCTCGGCCCAGAAGCTGACGATCGGGATCGTGCCGGCAAGCAGCGTGCCGATGGTGAAGGGGATGGTCCAACGGGCCTTGCGAGCCAGCAGAGCCGCCATGACCAGGAAGATCATGTAGAGCCAGCCGTGCGCGATGCCGAGGTAGGTCGTGATGTTCTCGCCGAGGCCCTGAGCGCCGGAGCCCTCAGCCGCAAGATACTTCAGCGGCACACCGACCAAGATCAGGATGATCAGCAGGACGCCGACGATGTTGGCCATGACGCGATAACGGAGCAGAGCAGCTTTCACGGCGTCAGGCTACCTTCGCTCGTGAAGTCGCCACGCTCTCGGTGGCCATTCGCCACCACATGAAGAGCGCGAACGCACCGAAGACCCACCATTGCAACGCATAGGCGAGGTTGCGCAGACCCACCGTCCACGACACGTCACCCGGCACGGGCGGTGGCACCAGATCGAGGCCCCCGGCCGTCGCGGCATCAGTGCTGATGGCGAATCCGGAGTAGAGGTCATAGGGCTGCACGTTGAGCAACGCCGGTATGCGAACCGACCCGATCTCGCGTCGATCGGGGTTGTAGGCGTCGGCTATGCCCTCGCCCGGAGCAAGCACGGCGTCAACCGTCACGGGACCTGCCGGAACGGCAGGCAGGGCACCGGCGGTGGGTGACCATCCGCGTACAACAAGGAGCGCGTTGTCGCCACCGGCACCGACGAGCAGAGGGGCCAGCAACCAGGCGCCTGTGCGTCCCTGCTGCTTCTTGCCGGTGACCCACACCTGCTGGTCGGCCGGGGCGAAACGACCCTCGACCATGACCGGCCGGTTGTTGAGCTTGCCGTCAAACGGCTGATCAGGACCCCACAACCCTGCCAACGCGACCCGCGGCACCACCTGCTTGTCGGCGCGCTCGTGCTGCTGGCGCGAATCGTAAACACCCATCTGCCACAGGCCCATCACGACGCAGAAGACGATGGCGACCACGGCGAACACGTGCAACCCGACCAGCCCTGGTCGCAACCAGAGCCTCAGTGTCGGGGCCGGGTTCACGCCGTGAAGGGGGTGACGCCCGGATAGAGCGGGAACCGCTCGGCGAGGACCGTCACCCGCTTGCGCAGGCTTTCGAGGTCGACGTCGCCCGGAAGCAGCGCCACCGCGATGATGTCGGCTACCTCGGTGAACTCCTCGGCTCCGAATCCGCGAGTCGCCAGCGCCGGCGTGCCGATGCGCAGGCCCGACGTGACCATCGGCGGCCGCGGATCGTTGGGCACCGCGTTGCGGTTGACGGTGATGCCGGCCTCGTGGAGGCGGTCTTCGGCCTGCTGGCCGTCGAGCTCAGATTCGCGCAGATCGACCAGCACGAGATGCACATCGGTGCCACCGCTCAAGACGTTGATGCCTGCGGCCCGGGCGTCATCGTCCATGAGACGTGCCGCCAGGATCTGCGCACCCTCGATGGTGCGCTGCTGCCGCTCCTTGAACTCCGGCTCCAGCGCCATCTTGAATGCCACGGCCTTGGCAGCGATGACGTGCTCGAGGGGACCACCCTGCTGCCCGGGGAACACCGCGGAGCGCATCTTCTTGGCGATGGCCTCGTCGTTGGTCAGGATCGCTCCACCGCGGGGGCCGCCGAGCGTCTTGTGGGTCGTCGTCGTGACGATGTGCGCGTGCGGCAGCGGGCTGGGGTGCAGGCCCGCGGCGACGAGCCCGGCGAAGTGCGCCATGTCGACCCACAGCTTTGCCCCGACCTCGTCGGCGATCTCCCGGAAGAGCGCGAAGTCGAGCTGGCGGGGGTAGGCCGACCAACCTGCGATGATGACCGCCGGTTGGTGCTCGTGGGCCAGGGTTCGCACCTCGTCCATGTCGACGAGGCCGGTCTCGGGGACGACGTGATAGGCGACGGGCTTGTAGATCTTGCCCGAGAAGTTGAGCTTCATGCCGTGCGTGAGATGTCCGCCGTTGGCGAGGTCGAGGCCGAGGATCGTGTCGCCGACTGTGGCGATGGCGTGAAGCGCCGCAGCATTGGCGGTGGCACCTGAGTGCGGCTGGACGTTGGCGAAACCAGCATCGAACAGCTGCTTGAGCCGGTCGATGGCGATCGTCTCGACCTGGTCGACGAACTCACAGCCACCGTAGTAGCGCTTGCCCGGGTAGCCCTCGGCGTACTTGTTGGTCAGCACGCTTCCCTGCGCTTCGAGCGCGGCGACGGGTGCGAAGTTCTCTGACGCGATCATCTCGAGCGTCGACTGCTGGCGGTGCAGCTCGGCGTCGAGAAGCGCAGCGATGTCTGGGTCGAAATCGGCGAGATGCTGGTCGTGGCTCATGCCTCCAGACTATCGGTCGACTGGTGGAGTCGGCCGTTCAGAGGTCGCGCGACGTGAGGCCGGTATGCCGTGTGACCAGCACTGCGGCCTGGGTGCGCCGCTTGAGACCGAGCTTGGACAGCAACTGGGTCACGTAGTTCTTGACGGTCTTCTCGGCGAGAAACATCTCAGAGGCGATCTGACGATTCGTCAGCCCCTCGCCGATCAGGTCCAGGATGCGCCGTTCCTGCTTGGTGAGGGTGCTGAGCGGATCTTCCATGGGTCGGCCGTCGCGGATGCGGGCGAGGACTCGCTGCGTGACGGCGGGGTCGAGCAGCGACTGGCCGGCAGCGACGCGACGCACGGCATCGACGAGGTCGGGGCCGCGCACCTGCTTGAGCACGTAGCCGGCGGCGCCCGCCATGATCGCGGAGAAGAGGGCATCGTCGTCGTCGTAGGACGTCAGGATGATGACCGCGATCGACGGGTTGGCCGAACGGATGTCGCGACACACCTCGATGCCCGTGCCGTCGGGGAGCCTCGCGTCGAGCACGGCAACATGGGGCTCGAGCACCGGGATGAGCTGGGCTGCCTCCTTGGCCAGACCTGCTTCGCCGACGACCTCGATGTCGGAC
>NZ_JACMOM010000205.1 GCF_014378035.1 Aeromicrobium sp.
AGGAGGACAGATGCAACTTCAAGACAAGGTCGCAGTCATCACCGGTGGCACAGCTGGACTTGGCCGCGGGATCGCCGAAGCCTTCCTCCGCGAAGGCGCCAAAGTGGTGCTCAACGGACGCTCGCAGACCAAGGGTGACAAGGTCCTGGCCGAACTCGGCGCCGGCGACCAAGCGATGTTCCGCCAGGGCGACGTGATGGTCAAGACCGACATCGAGAGCCTGATCGATTTCGCGGTCGAGCACTACGGTCGAATCGACATCATGGTCAACAACGCCGGTGGCGCCAACGACTTGCAGCCCGTCGTCAACACGACCGACGAGGAGTGGGACGCCAACATGAAGTGGAACGTCTACTCGACGTTCTACGGCACCCGCCGCGCGCTACAACACATGATCCCCCAAAAATCTGGGCGAGTGATCAACATGTCCTCCGTCGAGGGCAAGCACGGCAAAGCCGTCATGGCCGGCTACGTCACCGCCAAGCACGCCATCAACGGCTTCACCAAGTGCACCGCCAAAGAAGTCGGCACCGACGGCATCACCGTCAACGCCCTGTGCCCCGGCCTGGTCATCACCGACATCATCCGCAAAAACGGCCCACAATCGGCAGCCGCCATGGGCATCTCATTCGACGACATGATCAACCTGTTCGCCCAAGAATCGGCCATCAAACGCCCCAACACAGTCGAAGAGGTCGCCGCGATGGCCGTACTACTCGCCTCCGACATAGGAGCCGGCATCACCGGCGCTCTGCTATCCATCGACGGCGGCACCGCCGCCTACTAAATGTCTGGGCGAAGCTGGTCAGTCAAGCGAGACGATCCGTTCCGAGACCACCTGGACGGCGGCCCGCAGAGCCTTCGGCGACCGGCGGCTCAGCGGCCCGCCGTCGAGTCGCATCGGATGGATAGCTATCAGCATGCTGATCAGGGTACGTACCGACAACCGGGAGGCCGCGTGGGCCGCGACCGCCGTCCTGTGTCGACGCTCCTCCGGTGGGGTCTGCCGCGCGTAGACGTACGCGCGCTGGATGTGCTGCTCCTCGAATTCACGACGCAGCACCTGAGCCTGCTGCGTCGTGCCGGGCAGGTGGGTATAGAGGATGCGGGCGTGGTCGGGGTGCTGCCCGATCCAGTCCCAGGCGGCCGCAACGATCAGGCTCAGGGCGCCGGACTGCTCACCCTCCGGGCGCGTCTTCTCCATAGCCTCGTCCATCTCGACGATGACGGTATGAAGCGCGACGTTGAACAACTCGTCCTTGCCCGCGAAGTGGTAGTAAACGGCCGTCGGCACGACACCCGCCTCGTCGGCGACGTCCTGGATTATCGTCTCGACGTAGCCGTTGCGCGAGAAGACTCTGATGGCCGCATCGACAATCTCGTTACGGCGGGACGGGCGGTGCGCCGGCAATTTAGCTGGGGTCCCTCCGGTGATGATGCGATCGAGCATCGGTCACCCCTTTCGTCGAGTGCTGACCTTCAGGGCGCCACAAGCGCCCAGGCGACTAGTCTCCCCCTGTGACGATGCCACGGAAACGCCCGGCGCACCGCCCCTCCAGACGCACCGCAGTCGTCAAGTCCGCGATGAGGCTGTTCGCGGCACCCACCGCGGCTGCCGTCACGGTCGCCGAAATCGCCGAGGCCGCAGACATGACGACGGCGGCCGTCTACTACCACTTCGCCTCGAAGGACGACATTTTGCTCGAGGGGTTGCGAGGGTTTGGCGAGGCCCTCGTGGCGCAGTCCCGGCAGCTGCAGCAGGAGGCTGCGGCCGACGGCACCTCGATCGGCCTTCTACCTGCTCGGCTTCTGGCCTGGCTCGACGGGCGCCGCGATGAGGCAACGGTCTGGTTTGTCACGTCGGCAGGCGTCAGTCTCGTCGTCGAGCAACTCCGACGAGAGCTGCGCGGAGAGCTTGTATCAATCCTCATTCAAGCCGCCAAAACTTCCCGTCCGGACGGCGGCGTAGCCGAACTCTCCGTCATCGCGGTCGCCCTACTGTCACTACTTGAGACAGTAGCTGCCTCGTGGCTGACCCAGGACGAGTCGTTCACCGGCCTCGGGCGCCGAAAGTTTCTGGAAGAGACGTGCGTCCTGGCGGAGCGAATTACTGGAGTTTGACGGGCTTGCCCGCCCCGTTCCCGCTGCGGCGATTCCCAGTGGGCTGTTGTTCGCCTCGTGGGAGCAAGTGGTTGGCGGCGCCAGAAATCCGAGCCCGTTCAGCTGCTTCTGCGGTCACCGGTGCGACTGGCGACTCTCGACGGCCGTGGAGTGGTTTAAGCACACCTTGCGAAAACGATCGTCTGACGTGCGCACCGCCACCGCCACCGAAGCTGACAGATGCCCGTGACCGACTCAGTGCCGGTGCTCGCAGGCCGGCTCGACGTCGCCGAGGTGCTCGCAAGCTGTGACAACACGCTCGACCCGGGGCGGTGGACCTGCTTGCAACAGCCATCCCGTCCGATTGTCCGACCTAATGCGGTTCCGTCGGGATACCCACCGCTGTGAAGGCGATTGCCATCCGTCGCGCGACCGACGACCTGGACGCGACCCAAGGTGTCGTCGAAGGCCACTAGGTGCAGGTGAAGGGTGGCACCGCGACGGCTCAGTTCCCCTCATCATCCAGGCCTTCCGTGCTGGCCGGTCGCGAGAGCTACCTGCGGGGCGGGCGTTACGTCCACCAGATCGCCCGGAACCCGGAGCCCGCTCGACTGACGAAGCACTCTTGGTCCGATGCACCGGTTGTCCGCGGGGCCCCTGGTAACCGGTATTTCCTTCGGTAGGTCCAGATGCCCGCTGCCGGGGCGGTATGGCAGGTAGTCTGCTCAGCTAGCCGGGACGGTCGACTTACCGGCGGGCTGGGCGGCCGAGGTAGGCCCCACCGCGTGGTTCGACGAGACGGGGCCCTGAGCTGTGTTCGCGCCGGTGACAGCGTTGTCCGTTGCAGCAGATTGCCGCTAGAGGCTGAGGATGGTCACCCGGCCGGTCGACCCGTCGACCTCGACCTCGGCGCCGTTCGGAATTCGCCGCGTGGCGTATCTGACGCCGGCGGCGCACGGAATGCCGAGCTCGCGGCTGACGATCATCGCGTGGCTACCCAGCGCTCCAACGTCGACGATGACGGCGCTCGCCACCATGAACAGCGGCGTCCACGAGGGGTCCGTCTGCGGGGCGATGAGCACCTCGCCCGGCTGAAAGTCCGCGATACTGGCCGTGTCGTAGACGATCCTGGCACGGCCGCGCGCGACTCCGGCCGAGGCCGGTCCACCGATCAGCACGTCGCCGGGCTTCACCGGCTCGACGGCAACCTGGGTTTTGCGTGGTAGCTCGTCGAGCGGCACGACGCCCGTGCGCGAGTCGACGAAGGTCGGCAGTTCCAACAGGAAGAGCTTCTTCCAGGCCTGCTCACGCTCGATGAGCACCTGCTTGAGTCTGCCCGGCTCGGCGATAAGGATGTCGAGCTCGTCGTCGGTGGCCATGAATAGCTGACGGGGGCTGTCGAGGTGCCCCTCGGCGTGCAGGCGCCGGGCCAGTTCGGTCAACGCCATGCGAGACTCGTGCAGCACTTTGATGCAATTAGTTTTGGCGCGCTCGCGCCAAGACCCGAAGCGGCGGGCCGAAGCGGCGGCAAGGTGCAACGTCGCCACCGCCGCCTCGTTCCCATCGAGGAGCATCACCGCGCGTTGCATGGCAGCGGTGGCGTCGCGCTCCCTTTCCTTCTGCTTGTTCGCCGGCGCCACCTCGTCCCCGAGCTGGCGCAGCCGATCAATGAGACTCAGGGCCAGCTCTGGACGAGTCTCCCAGGAGTCGGCTCCGAGGTCCCACTCGCTCGGCCCGCGGTACCCAAAGTCGCGCAAGAAGCTCGCAAACGCAGTCGTGAAGGTCCTGAAACCCTCGAGGCGGTCAGCCAGCCCATCCACACTCCGGTCAAACTCTGCTGTAAGTGCCGCGTCGCCTCGCACGGTGCGCGAGAGCTCCCACAGGGCAAACGAAGGCGCTGCGGAGTCCACGTCGCCGGCCTGGCCGATGACCTGAACGACCAGTGACGGATCGGCCTCGCCGAGAAGCTGGCTAAGGACGGCCGGGCCAGTTGCGGCCTGGTTGCCTGCGATCGCCTCAGATCGCCAGCACAACCGCTCGATCGGCATGAGCGATCGGGCGTACATAACCAGCGCCGCCGGGGTCAATGACCCGAGGTCAGGGCGTTGCGTGCGACACCGGTCGGCCATCAGACGCTCCTCCTCCAGCTCCGGGAACGTCTCCGTGGTCAGCACCCATTGGGTACGCGCCGCCATCCGCTCACTCAACAGGGGGTTGACATCCTCGGGCGTCTCGTCATGTGGTGGGGAGTCGATACTGAAGAAGGCGGCGTCGATCGCCTTCCAGCCGATTCCTGCTCGGATACCAACAATCCGGGCGTTGGACTGGTTGACGTAGAGGTGCCCGTAGAAGAAGCCAGCCACCGGGGCGGTGCTCTCGTCAACGAACTCGGACGGTAGGAAGGCGTCGAGAGCGACGCAGCCGGCCGCCCAGCCCGGGAGGATATGTGGAATCCACGAGAAGCTCGCGCCCAGTGGCGTGATCGGGTCCGGCAGCACGTCGTTCGCATTAAGCCGGGTGTAGAGGGGGAAGCGCCTACTGGGCTTCGTGTCGATCAACCAGCCCTGCTCAGACATGCGCGGTTCTCCTCGATGCGATCAGGGGCGTTCGAAGCGCCGGATTGAACACCGGACACTCATCATTGAGACTGTAAGGCTTGATAACTTACTAGGCCAGAGACCTCAGCTGCGAATTCGGACGAAAAATCAGACAAACGTAACCTTCTATATGCGCCACTCGAAGAATTGCAGGCTCCTGTTGGGCGTGAATCACCAAGCAGTGGACGGTCGCCTCCAGATTACCGACGAGCGTCCGCTCGGCCGGATGCTAGAGCATCGGCCCTCGGCGCAACCCCAACGGAACGACCGTGCCGATTGGTGACAGCAAGGAAGTAGGCATTTCTGTCCAACCGGACCTCGCGAGTCAGGGGAAGTGCAGCCAACAAGATGCGAAATGGGGTTCTGCCGCGACGGAGCCTGGTCCGCACAATCAGACCACGATCTCGCCACCGTCTACGACCAGCGTTTCTCCGGTCACGAAGCTGGCGTCGTCGGAGAGCAGAAAACAGATGGTCGCAGCGACCTCTTCAGCCGCGGCTACTCGCTTCTGAATGTTGCCCTTGCCGAACACTTCGGCACCCTTGGCCATATCGCCACCGCCCCGGGCCACCATGATTGGCTCGGTCATACCCGATTGCGTTCGACCGGGTGCGACGCAGTTCACCCGGATCTCCGGGCCCGTCTCCAGCGCAAGCTGCCGGGTGAAGCCGACGATGGCGCCCTTCGCCGCTCCGTACGGCACGTTGTTGCGCTGCGCTACGAAGGCAGAGACCGACGCGACCGTCACAATGGCCCCACCACCCCGCTGCCGCAGGAGCGGGAGCGCGTGCTTGCATACGAGAAAAGTGCCCCCCGCATGCACGGTCAGCATGCGGTTCCAGCGCTCGAACGACCACTCCTCGATCGGGCCGAACCCGGCGTGCCCAGCGGCGCTGAGGACTGCGTCCACGCCACCAAGTTGCTCGACCACCAATTGCAGCGCGGCTTGCACTGACGCCTCGTCGGAAACGTCGCAGGCCACACCGATGGCACCCTCGAGTTCGGACGCCACCGCCTTTGCCCGCTCCTCGTCGAGGTCGGCGACCGCGACGCGACCGCCTTCGGCGGTGAAGCGACGAGCGACTGCTGCTGCGATGCCGGAGCCGCCTCCGGTGGCGAACAGGACCTGGTCGGCGAAGCGCAAGGGGGACTCCAGAGGTCGGATCAGTGACGGCCCAAGGACCATCTGAACTAGTAAGAGTCTAAAGAAACACACCGGAGCAGGCATGTCAACGCCGCGCGTGGTGACACGCGGCGCGTCACGTATGGTGCGGCTCGCGGCCATTCCACGACAATGACGGACGCCGCGCTGTTGAACAGCTCGTTGACCTGGACCGGAACGCCGCCCAGCTGCAGGTCCTCCTCCCCAGTCATGTCGCGGGCCGCGGGGGTCCTCGCCGTGACCGCGAAGGACCGGGGGCAGCGTCGAACGACTGCACCTCCCTGAGGAGAACTTAGGCCTTCAACATCGCGAGCAGCCGGTGTGTTGACACTGACGCGTCTCTCGACCTTGACCTAGAGCCAGTAATCCGCCCCGGTCCGAGGGGAACAGCGACGCGCCGGAACCCAGCCGGGTGTCGCACATGGAGCAAAGAGCTCGTCCTGCTGGTCGGGTGGTAGCTGGCCGGACCGACGCACGGCTACGCGCCAATACGCAGCGGAGGTTCTGGTCTTCGTCGAGTACGGCAGCACCGATGTGGTGGGCTGTGAAGCGGTCCTGCGCCGCGAGTGACTGTGTGTCTCACATTTGGCCGGTTGGCCCTGAGCAAGTGACAGCGGCGCACTCGCCGGCCTCGCACCTCCACTCGCAGGTTGCCGGCAAAGGCCACCTAAAAGCTGAAGAAGGCCCAGGGGCAGGTCTACGCGGAGCCGGCCGTACGGCAACTCGCCAGGACGTACGCGACGCCGAAGATCGGAGGAGAGGCCCGAATGCTTTTGAACGCGCCACCCCGGAAAGCGATTACCACGCCACCGTCGACAACATGGTCAGTGGAGCAGTCCTGCTGGGCCTTCACGACCACGACCGCCAACCGGTGCTCACCCGGGCGACGCTCCCGGCGAACAAGGCGTCGGCGTCCAACCCTGTGCGTCAGGAACACCACCCCGCAGCCGGGGACCCTCAGCGGTGCTGACAAGGACAAGCTTCTTGGCGACCCAGCACACACCTGGGCCAGCCTGCCTGCCGCTAGGGTGCACCCGACTCAGGAACACGATGCACCAGCAACTGCGCCTCTCCGGCAAGGCTGGGACTACGGCGCAGAGTGTCGCCATCCGGCCGATACGAAAACACTGTTTGGGCAACAGTTTAGGGTCTGATTCCTCCGTGTCGGAGGAATCAGACCCTAACCAGAATCAAACGCTGTAGCGGGGGCAGGATTTGAACCTGCGACCTCTGGGTTATGAGCCCAGCGAGCTACCGAGCTGCTCCACCCCGCGCTGTTGGTGTGAGCCAAAGACTACCGGAGAGCGCAGCGCGGGTGCAAATCGCCCCCGTCCCCACCGGCGTGACCTGGGCCAACCGGCGGCACGCCCCCCCAGGTGGGCGGTGGGGGGCGTTGGGCGGCTACCCGGTGGGCGTGGCGCTGGGCGACACGGTCTGCCCGGTGGCCTGCTGATAGGCCTGTACGGCGACCTCGAGCTGGGTCAGCGCCGTCCCCAGCCGGCCGAGGTCACCGCTGGTCTGGCCCGACCTGACCGCGGCCAGTGCGGCACTGAGCCCCACCACCGCCTGCTCGGCGGTGCCCGAACCCGACGGCGCCGCCGAGGTCGACGGTGGGGCGGTCGTCGGGGTAGCGGACGGCGCCGTTGTGGCCGACGCCCCGCCGCCCGCCGGCGGAGTGGCCGTCGCTCCCCCACCGGGCCCGAACACCTGCGTCAGTGCGTCGGCCAGGTTCGTGGCGAACCCCACCCGGGTGTTGTAGCTGACGATGACCCGCGCCAGCTGCGGGAACGACGACG
>NZ_JACMOM010000034.1 GCF_014378035.1 Aeromicrobium sp.
CGAGAACCGGTACATCGGGCTCAGCACACATCCCAACATCCTCGGTTTCTGCGCGATGCTCGGACTGGCGCTGATCCCGTTCCTGCTGCAAGAGCTGCCACGGAGATTCAGCTGGGTCGTCCTCCTTGCGGCCGCGAGCTGCGGCTATGGCATCTGGATCAGCGGAAGCCGTGCGGCACTGCTGGTCGCCGGAGCGGTGATGGTGCTCTACCCGCTCCTGGCTCGATCCATCGGGGCCGCGCTGGTGCTGTTCGGTCTCGGCATCGTCCCGGTCTTCCTGGTCGGACGGACGCTGTCGTCAGGCGAGGTCGGCAACAACATCATCGGCCGACTCGCAGGTGGCGGCAGCGCAACGGCGTCCGACCAGGCCAGAGAGGCTCTGGCTGCGACAACCCTCGACCGGTTTCTGGCGCACCCACTCTTCGGAGTCGGGTTCGGAGAAGTGCTGGAGGCCCACAACATCTACCTGCAGGTTGCGGCCGCCGGCGGTGTCGCCGTGCTGCTCTTCTACATCGTGCTCCTGCTGTCGGTCTTGCGGCAGCCGTTCGCCATCGGATCGTCCTACCGGCTGCTGGCGCTCCCGGCCATGGCCTACGCCTTGATCGGCCCCATCACCCCACTGCTCTGGGATCGTTACATCTGGTGTGCGTTGGCCATCCCTTTCCTCGTGGCGGCCAGCGGGAAGCAAGAGCCAGCCGAGTCGTCCCCCCACAACGTCATGACCAAGGAGAACGCATGAAGGTCGCCCGCCGGTTCCGGTCCGCCGCGATGCGCACGCGCCAGACCATCACCTCATTCGACAACGGTTGGAGCATCCTCCGCCAGATCCTCACGAGGTCCGATGATCTGGTCTACCAGGTCGGGACGCTGCAGATCACCGGCCCGAACGTGCCGGGCGCCCGAGTCCCCGTCTACGAGGTGTTCTCCGAGGACGAGTACAGCATGGAGTGGTTCTCCCAGGGCCTGGGACGCAACCCGGTCCTCGTCGACATCGGAGCGCACATCGGGTGCTTCTCGCTGCAGTTCGTCACGCGACACCCGGGCGCGCGCGTCGAGGCCTACGAGCCGACGCCGTCGACCGGCTCCTACCTGCAGGCCAATGTCGAGGCCAACGGGCTCTCCGGCCAGATCGCGGTTCATCGTCGCGCTGTCGCCGCCACCGCCGGCCAGCTCGTCATGGCCGACAACGGTGCAGGCAGCGGGCACAACGGAGTGCTCCACCTGGGTGAGGCCGGATCGGTCACGATCGAGGTGCCCTGTGTCAGCCTTGCCGATGTCTTCGAGGCCGTCGGCGGCCAGGTCGACCTGATCAAGATGGACGCCGAGGGCGCCGAGTACGACATCATCCTCAACTCTTCACCGGAGTCCATGTCCGGTGTCCGGCGGGTCGTCATGGAGTACCACGCACTGCCCGGTCATTCTTTTGAGGAGCTCGAGTCGCGCCTCGGCGAGGGTGGGTTGACGCTCGTCCGGCGCGAGCGCTACGCCAGCGGGTTGGGTCTCGCCTGGTTTGCCCGCGACATCGTCGGGTGAACCAGAAGTTGATCGCCCACACTGTTTGATTCAACACACGGTTTGATTCAACACAGAGTTTGATTCAACACAGAGTTTGATTCAACACAGAGCGGCGGCGCCGACTCGGTGAGGAGTGGGCGCCGCCTGGCCAGCTGGCTCAGCTACCAGGCGTGCTGTGATCTGTGTCGTCGCGTCCCCTCACCCGTGAGGGTGTCGGAGTCCGTCGAGCGACTTCCCCTCTAGGACGGGTGATCGCCGCGTGGGTACTGAGCTGCTGTGCCGCTGTGGAGTTCTTGATACTTTTGTACGCCAGTTCGCGCGAGAGTGACAAGACCTACTCGCGCGTAATATTTTGTGCGTCGGTTCACAGCTCGCGCGCAGGCCGGGCGGAGGTGTCTAGGGTTGGGGCATGTCCAGCCATCGTCCTGTCCTGGTGGCGATGATCGCGATCGGGCTGCTCATGGGCTGCTCCAGCGCACAGTCGGGCCGACCGGACGGCGGTGACGGTGGGACGTACGTGGCACTGGGCGACTCATTCGTGTCGGGCCCGGGCATCGACGATCAGGACGTCACGAGCCCGTCGTGCTTCCGGTCGAACCACAACTACGCGAGCCTTGTCGCGCAATCGCACAGCCAGCAGAAGTTTGTCGACGTGAGCTGCGGAGGGGCGACGACAGACACAGTGAGCGGTCCACGCACGATGGAGGACGGCGTCACGATCGGGCCGCAGCTCGATGCGGTGACGACTGCAACGCAGCTCGTCACGATCGGTGTCGGTGCCAACGATGCGGGGGCGACCGCCGGGCTGTTCACCTACTGCTTGCTCCCGGCCACTGCCACCGACGCCATGTGTCAGGAATTCGCTTCGACGTACATGCCTACGGTCTACGACGCATCTCGCGACCGGGTGAGCGCGATCGTGGAAAAGGTTCGCGCGAAAGCGCCCAAGGCGCGCATCGTTCTCGTGGGCTACCTGCGAATCGTCCCGGAGGAGGGTCAGTGCGCGACACTGCCCCTCACCGAGACTCGGCGGGCGGCTGCCTTCATGGTGGAAAGCTCGCTGAACTCAATGCTGCGTGACGCCGCGGCCCGGTCTGATGTGGACTTCGTCGACGTTCGAGGCGCGTCCCGCGGTCACGACGTCTGTGCCGGCAGGGATGCCTGGGTCAACGGGATCGCGAACGTCCCGGGCGACGGCGCCTACCTGCATCCCAATGGGGCAGGCATGGATAACGTCGCAGATGTCGTGCTCGGGGTTCTCGCCGACCGCTGACTGACCTTGCAGCCGGAGGAGTCAGGCGGCGACGCGGTGCTTGCGTCGCGTCACGAACGCCACGGTGATGGCGCCGACGGCGCTCGCCACGACGGCTGCTGCCGCCGCCTTGCCCACCCGTGTGTCGAGGCCCAGCCTGCGGCGGAGCGCGACCGGTCGTACGAAGACCAGCACGGGCCAGCCGTTCTCCTCGGCCATGCGGCGCAGGTTCTTGTCGGGGTTGACCGCGAAGGGATGACCGACCGCGCTCAGCATCGGCGCGTCAGTCTCGGAGTCGGAGTAGGCGTACGACTCGCTGAGGTCGTAACCCCGCTCCAGGGCGAGCTGCTCCATCGCAACAGCCTTGTGGGGGCCGTACGCGTAGAACTCGACGTCGCCGGTGTATCGACCGTCGGCGTGCACGAGGGTCGTGGCGATGACGTGGTCGACGCCGAGCATCGCGCCGATGGGTTCGACGACCTCGGTGCCCGAGGCCGAGACGATGATGACGTCGCGTCCGGCCGCCTGGTGCTGCTCGATGAGGGTCACAGCCTCGTCGAACACGATCGGGTCGATGATCGTGTGCAGGGTCTCGGCGACCGCCTGGCGAACGACCTCGACGTCCCACCCCGTGACCATCTGCGTGAGGTAGGCACGCATCTTCTCGAGCTGGTCGTGGTCGGCGCCGCTGAGGGCGAACATGAACTGTGCGTAGGCGCTGCGCAGCACGGCCCGACGGCTGAGCAGCCCGCCGTCGTAGAAGGGCTTGCTGAACGCCAGCGTGCTCGACTTGGCGATGATGGTCTTGTCCAAGTCGAAAAATGCGGCGGACCTCGTGGGGCTCACCCGACAAGGATAGGCCGGTCCACATCCCGTTGGGTCAGGCTCGGCCGTCCACAGGGTCACCGAATCTGCTGTGCTCGTCGGTCCGAGCGGTCGATCGTCGATGTATGCCCGATGCTGCGCTGCCCCTGATCGCCACTGCAGACGAACGCCTCCTCGACGACTCGCTGCGGTGGTGCGCGGCCGTGGGGGTCATACCTGAGGTCGCGCCGGACCTCACGGCGGCTCGGCGTTCGTGGCGGCAGGCGTCACTGGTCATCGTTGGTGCAGACCTGGCCGAACGCATGTCGCGGGCCGAGCTGCCCCGGCGCGACCACGTCCTGCTGGTGGCACCCGACCCTGCGTCGTGGTGGCCTACAGCCGTTGCGCTGGGTGCGGTCGACGTCTTCGGCACGTCCGACGAGGCCCGCATCCTCGAGGCGCTCGCGGCTGCTCTCGACGGTCGTGACGCGGCGTGCCTCGTGAGCGTCGTGGGTGCGTCGGGTGGTGTCGGTGCCTCGACGCTCGCTGCCGCACTCGCGCTTGCCGGCACCCAACGAGGCCTGCGGACGCTTCTGTTGGATGCCGATCCGCTCGGGGGCGGCATCGAGCTGGTGCTGGGCTCGGAGCGGTCCGAGGGGCTGAGGTGGGGCGATCTCGACGCGACCCGCGGCCGGCTCAGCGCTGGGTCGCTGGCCGACGTGCTGCCGCACCACCAAGGCCTGGCGACCCTCACCTGGGGCCGGGCGGACGAGGCGGTCCTGCCGGCGTCCGTGCCGTCGGTGCTCAGTGCTGCGGTCCGGGGGTTCGATCTCGTGGTCGCCGACGTGCCGCGCCATCTCGACGTGCATGGGGCCGACATCGTGGGACGTTCGGTGCTCACGATTCTTGTCGTCGCGGAGGAGATCTGCGGTGTCGGCGCAGCCCGTCAGACCTTGGCGCGCGTGCGGCAGTTCGCCTCGTCGGTCGCCGTCGTGAGTGTCAGCCGACCGGGGGGCATCGGCGTTGGCGCCGTTGCGGAGGCGCTGGGCCTGCCCGTCGTGGCACGCCACCGACTCGACCGCCGAATCAGAGGGGCACTGGACCGAGGCCACGGCCCAGGCAGGTCGCGGGCAGCGAGGCGTACGTCCGCCCAGCTGCTCGACACCCTCGGTCTCGAATCGGTATGAGCAACCCACAGATTGTCGAGCGCATCCGACAGCGGCTCGCCAACGAGACCACGGAGCCCACGGCCCACAGCGTCGCGGCGGCCCTGCGCGCCGAGCATCAGCTCGCGGGCAGCGGCACGGTGCTCGCGCTGGTCGACCAGCTGCGCAGCGAGACGCGGGGCGCCGGTCCCCTCGACGCGTTGCTCGCGCTGCCCGGTGTCACCGACGTGCTCGTCAACGGGCCCGACGAGGTCTACCTCGACCGTGGGATGGGCCTCGAGCGCGCTGCGGTGAGCTTTCCCGACGAGGAGTCCGTGCGCCGGCTCGCGCAACGTCTCGCCACGCAGGCCGGACGGCGTCTCGACGACGCCAGCCCGTGGGTCGACGCCCGGCTCGCCGACGGCACACGTCTACACGCGGTACTCGCGCCGCTGGCCAGGCCCGGAACCCTCGTGTCGCTCAGGGTCCCGGCCCGTCGGTCGTTCACGCTCACCGAGCTCGTGTCGGCAGGGTCGCTGTCGGACGAGGCGTCCGAGTGCCTGCGTCGGGTCGTGTCCAGCCGGGCGGCGTTCATCGTCACGGGTGGCACGGGGTCGGGGAAGACCACACTGCTCGCGGCGCTCCTTTCCACGGTCGATCCCTCCGAACGACTGGTCATCGTGGAGGACGCGACCGAGCTGCGTCCCGACCATCCTCATGTCGTCGGGCTCGAGGCGCGACCCGCCAATGTCGAGGGTGCCGGGCTGGTCACGGTGCGCGACCTCGTGCGGCAGGCATTGCGCATGCGTCCGGACCGCCTCGTCGTCGGCGAGGTGCGGGGTGCCGAGGTCGTCGATCTTCTTGCCGCTCTCAACACCGGGCACGAGGGGGGTTGCGGCACCCTCCACGCCAACTCCGCGGCCGACGTCCCGGCAAGGTTCGAGGCGCTCGGGGTGGCTGCGGGGCTTCCTCGGGAGGCGGTCCACAGCCAGCTGGGGTCCAGCCTCGACCTGGTGATCCACCTGGCCCGCGGTGTCGGCGGAGTGCGCCGGGTCGAGCAGGTCGCGGTGTTCCAGCGGTCCAGTGACGGGCTCGTGACGTGCGTCCCGGCTCTCGACCTCGGGTCAGGCGCGGCCTCGCCCGGCCCTGGGCACGATCGCCTGCTGGACATCCTGTCGTGACGCCCATCGCCGCGCTGGCTGCGGCTGTCGCGGTGCTGCTCTGGCGCCCACCGGGTCGCTGGCTGGTCCGGCAGAGGCTCGGCTGCACACGGTCGTCGTCGAACAGCCGGGCGCCGCTGGCTCTCGGGCTGGTGTCCTTGAGCCTCATTGCCCCGTTGACATTCGCTGTCTCAGCACCTCGGCTGATCCTCGCGCTCACGGCGTGCCTCGTCGCGACCTTCGTGACACGAGTCGTGCACGACGGCCGGAGTCGGCGCCGCGCGGGCGCGCGCAGCACTGCGGTGGCAGAGTCGATCGGCCTGATGGCAGCAGAGCTGCGCGCGGGTAATCTCCCGCAGCGCGTCCTCGCCGGCCTGGCACCGGACTTCGAGTTCTTGGCGCCTGCGGCCCGCGCGGCTGACCTGGGCGGCGACGTGCCGGCAGCGTTGCTAGACGCGTCGAGCGAGCCCGGTGCCGAGCTCCTCGCCGAGCTGTCGGGGGCCTGGTACGTCGCAGACCGGGCCGGTGCTCCGCTGGCCCGCATCCTCGACCGCCTCGAGCAGACTGCCCGGGAGGACCTCGAGATCGAGCGCGAGGTGCAATCCGGGCTCGCGCCGGCCCGCGCCACCGGCCGCCTGATGGCGGTGCTGCCGCTCTTCGGGCTTGCCCTCGGCTCGGGCATGGGTGGCGACCCTGTTGCCATCCTCACCAGCACCCTTCCCGGCGCGCTGTGCCTGGCGGCGGGGTCGGCCCTCGCGTGTGCCGGGGTGGCCTGGGTCGAGCGCATCGCCACGACGGGAGAACAGTGATCATCGCGGCTGTTCTGGCGGGTCTTGCCATGTGGTGTGCGGTGCCGGCTGGCTCCGCGGTACGGCGACGCGCGCTGTTCGGGGTGGCGCGCGAGCGCCGGCACGTCGATGCCCGCCTCGCTGCCGCGCTGATGGCCCCTGTCGGCGCAGTCCTCGTCCTCGGCATCCCGGTAGGTCTCCTTGTCGGTGCGGCAGTGGCGCCGTTGGTGCACCGTGCGGTCGGACGTCTCGAGGCGGGGGTGGCGCGACGCCGGACCGCGCAGATTGCGCTGCAGCTGCCGACAGCGCTCGATCTCATGGTCGCCGCGCTCGAGGTCGGTCGACCACCGGTCACGGCCTTCGCCCTCGCCTCCGTGGGCACCAACGACCCTTTGGGTCCTGAGCTCGCTCTCGTCGCGAGCCGGTTGGCGGTCGCGGGTGACTCGCAGGCGGTGTGGCGCTCGGTGGCCGACGACCCGACCCTTGCGCAGGTGGGCAGGGCGTTCCGACGTGCCGAGATGTCGGGCATGCCGGTGGCGCAGGTCGTTGCCGGGGTCGCCGACGAGCTGCGAAGGGATCGTCGGGCACACCGACGCGAGCAGAGCAGCAAGGTCGGGGTCCGTACGGCCGGTCCGCTGGGCATCTGCTTCCTGCCGGCGTTCTTCCTCGTCGGCATCGTCCCGACGATCATCGCGATGTTCCGCACGTTCACCTGGTGATGTCAGGGCCTGACCTCGTGGCCAGAGGCCGCGCCGTCCACAAGGGGTCAAGGCCGCACGGTCATCCCCAGTCAGCGTGACCTGCGCGCAGATCAGGGGCCGGCACGCGCATCTTCCTTTCGACATGTTCATCCACCGAAAGGACCACCCATGAAGAAGTTGCTTCACCGTCGTCAGGCAGATCGTGGCATGACGACTGCCGAGTACACCGTCGGAACGCTCGGCGCATGCACCATCGGCGGCGTGCTGGTCAAGGTCGGCCAGTCGCCCTGGTTCGGAAGTCTCGTCGAAGACCTCTTCAACAAGATCCCGAGCATCCTGCCGTTCTGATCCACCGGTCCGGGGCGGTTGGCATACCGCCCCGGACCCCGTCAACGAAGGAGCTGCCATGAGACACCATCTCGAACGAGGCATGGCCACCGCTGAATACACCGTCGGCACGCTTGGCACCGTGATGATCGCCGTCGTGCTCTACAAGCTCGGCATGCTCGACCACGACAATCCGTGGTTCGAGAGCTTTCGCAAGGTCCTCGAGCGCGCCCTGATGTGGCGCCGCCTGGTCGACTTCATCCCGGGCCTGGGGATCAGGCTGTGAGTCGTCGCAGCGATGGAGGCATGGTCACCGCCGAGCTGGCGACGATAGCCCCGTTCGCGGTCGCGTTCACCTTCCTGCTGCTCTGGGTGGTGTCCCTGGGCCTCACCCAGGTGCGCCTCGCCGATGCGTCACGAGAGGCGGCGCGGGTGATCGCGCGCGGCGAGTCGGTCGACGCAGCCCGTCGCCTCGCGATGCAGCAGTCACCGCCTGGAGCCAAGGTCTCGGTCGACTCCGAACGGGGGCTGGTCACCGTCACCGTGACGGCCCGGTCCAGGATGCCGCTGCCGTTCTTTTCCGGCATCGGGGCCCGCACGATGGGGTCCTCGTCGGTGGCCGCCCAGGAGTCTCCGTGACGTCGATCCGCGACCGTGGCGCCGCGACCGTCATGGCGGCCTCGGTCACGGTCCTCCTCGTCATCGCGGCGCTGTTGGTCACGCAGGTGGCCGGTCTCGTCCGGCTCCGGCACCGGGTCGCTGCGGCGGCAGATCTGGCGGCGCTCGCGTCGAGCCGCGCGAGCATCGACGGGCGCGACGGGTGTGCGGCGGGCCGCGACGTCGCACACCGCAACGGCGCAGAGCTGCTGACCTGTCGCATGGACTACGACGTCGCCACGGTCACCGGCCGCGCGACGAGCCTCACGTGGTGGGGTCACCGCTGGGCCTTCGAGCAGGATGCCCGAGCTGCTCCCGACTTCTACCTCCCGTGATCGGGAGCGTCGGCGAGAAGGGCATCCAGCAGCTTCACGGCACCCGCCTTGTCGAGGGGTTCGTTGCCGTTGCCGCACTTGGGGGAGTGGACGCACGAGGGGCAGCCGGTCGCGCACTCGCAGGCGCTGATGGCGTCGCGCGTGACGCGCAACCAGCGCGCCGCCACGTCGTACCCTCGTTCGGCGAAGCCGGCGCCACCGGGGTAGCCGTCGTAGACGAAGACCGTGAGGGTTCCGGTGTCCGCGTGCAGTGCCGTCGACACGCCACCGATGTCCCAGCGGTCGCACGTGGCGAGCAGTGGCAGCAGTCCGATGGCCGCGTGCTCCGCCGCGTGGGCCGAGCCGGGGATGTCGGCGTTCTCGAGGGCCTCCGCCACGGCGTCGGCCTCGAGGGTCCACCAGACGGCCTTGGTCTGTAACGTCCGTTCGGGCAGATCGAGCGGCTCCTCGCCGATCACGCCACCGCCGGTCGTGCTCCGCATCATGTACGACACGACCTGGTTGACGACATCGACCGACCCGAACGACATCGCTGCCGCTCCCCACTGCACCGTCCGCTCGATGTCGGTCACGGCGATCTCGGTCACCGACTTTGCCATCGTCGAGTACTCCGGGTTGTCGCGGTGGACGATCGCCACCCCGTGCTCGACGTCGTAGTGGTCGACGACGTGCACGTCACCCTGGTGCACGTACACCGCGCCCTCGTGAACTGTCGAGTCCGCAGACCCACCGTCCACGGTGCCGATCAGTCGTCCGGTCGCGTCGTCGACGATCTGCACGGGCGCTCCACCGCTCGACCTGATGTCGGCGAGATCGCTGGCGCGTTCCCGTTTCGTCCAGAACCAGCCGGCCTGCCGCTTGCGGAGCCACCCGGCGGCTTCGAGCGCGGCGACACCCTCAGCAGTCCGCGGTCCGAACAGCGGAAAGTCGTCCTCGGTCAGGGGTATCTCCTGGGCCGCAGCTGCGAGGTGCGGCCCGAGGACGTAGGGGTTGTCGGGGTCGAACACCGACGCTTCGACCGGGGTGCCGAGGAGTGCCTCCGGATGGTGCACCAGGAAGGTGTCGAGCGGGTCGTCGCGGGCCACGAGAATGCCGATGGAGTCACGCCCCGAGCGGCCGGCCCGGCCGAACTGTTGCTGCAGCGCGGCGCGTGTGCCGGGGAAGCCGACGCTGATCACCGCGTCGAGCCCGGCGATGTCGATGCCGAGCTCGAGGGCGTTGGTGCTCGCCAGGCCGAGCAGGTCGCCGCTGCGCAACCGTTGCTCGAGCTCGCGGCGCTCCTCCGGCAGGTAGCCGCCCCGGTACGTCGCGACGCGGCGGGGAAGCTCAGGGTCGACCTCGGCGAGGCGCCGTTGCGCCGTCGCGGCGACGGCCTCGGCACCCTTGCGCGACCGGACGAAGACCAGCGAGCGGACCCGCCCGATGACGAGGTCGGTCAGCAGCTCGCCCGCCTCGGTCGTGGCCGACCGGCGCACCACCGCATCAGGCGTGTCCGGGCCCGAGCCTGGCGTGTGCAGGCCGGGGATGAGCGGTGGTTCCCACAAGGCGATCGTGCTGGCTGCGTGGGGCGAGGCGTCATCGGTCACCGGCACGACGTCGAGGCCCGTGAGCCGGGCGGCGAACACCTCAGGGTCCGCCACCGTCGCCGAGGAGAGAACGAACACCGGGTCGGCGCCATAGAAGGCGCAGATTCGTCGCAGCCGGCGCAGGACGTGCGCGACGTGTGCCCCGAACACACCCCGGTAGTGGTGGCACTCGTCGACGACCACGTGCGTCAGCCCCCCGAGCACGCGCGTCCAGCGGGCGTGCCCGGGCAGGATCGAGTGGTGCAGCGTGTCGGGGTTCGTGAGCAGATAGTTGGCGTGGTCACGCGCCCACGCACGCTCCTCGCGCGAGTTGTCGCCATCGACCGTCGCAGGTCTGGCGAACGACGACGCACCAGCGAGGCGGCGGAGCTGGTCGGCGGCCAAAGCCTTGGTGGGCGCGAGGTAGAGCACGGTGGGCAGGCGGTTGCCACGCAGCGAGCTGCCAGACCGTCCCGCTGCCAGCCCGGTCAGTGCCGGGGCTTGGAACGCCAGCGACTTTCCCGACGCCGTCCCGGTCGCGATGACAGTGTGACGGCCCGCGTGGACGTGGTGCAGGGCCTCGGCCTGGTGTCCCCACAAGGCGGTGATCCCCTCGGCCTCGTACATGGCGCGCACATCAGGATCGACCCAGCCGGGCCACGGCTCGACGACGGCCTCGCGCGCGGCCACCCGCTCGACGTGGGTGACGCGTTCGCCGTATCGCAACACGAGATCGGCGGGGTCCACCTGCCGAGTGTCCCAGACCTCCGGCTGGCGTTCAGCGTCTCGGCGGGTGCTGGCCGATCGTGATTGAATGCAGGCCAACGAAGGAGTGGGAATGGAGCTGGCACTGACGTCGCGCACGGTCGAGGCGTTCGAAATCATCGAGGTGGGCGGCGAGATCGACGTCTACACCGCTCCCAAGCTCCGTGAAGCGATCGTCGCTGCTGTGGACGCCGGCCACACCAAGCTGATCATCGACGTGCAGCGTGTCGACTTCCTCGACTCGACAGGCCTCGGGGTCCTGGTCGGTGCGCTCAAGCGGGTACGGGCCGATGGCGGATCGCTCGACATCGTCTGCACGCAGGAACGCATCCTCAAGATCTTCGAAATCACGGGCCTCGACAAGGTCTTTGGTCTGCACTCGTCGATCGACGGAGCCCGCGCCGCCCACGCTTGACCCTGTGCACCCTCACATGCTGACTGCCCTGTAACCTCCGTCACGTCGGTCGGATGTCTGGTCGGCGCTTTTTTCTTGCCTTATTTCATGGAGGATTTTTCATGGCGAACGCAACACTTGTTGCCGCAGCCGGGGGCCTCGATCTCTCCAACGACAACACGATCATCGTGTCGATCGTTGCCGGGATCGGCGTCCTCGCTCTCATCATGGCGGCGGTCTTCCGCGCCGAAGTACTCAAGGCCTCTCAAGGCACCGAGAAGATGCAGGAGATCGGGCTCGCCGTCCAGGAGGGCGCCTCGGCGTACCTCGGACGCATGTTCAAGACTCTCGCGATCTTCGCCGTGCTGGCCTTCGGCCTGCTCTTCCTTCTTCCCGGTGACGCTGACATCCGTATCGGCAGGTCGCTGTTCTTCCTGCTCGGTGCCGGGTTCTCGGCGCTCATCGGCTACCTCGGCATGTGGCTGGCCACCCGCGCGAACATCCGCGTCGCTGCTGCCGCCCAGAGCGAAGGTCGCGAGCGGGCCATGCGCATCGCGTTCCGCACCGGTGGTCACGTGGGCATGATGACCGTCGGCCTCGGCCTGATCGGTGCCTCGTCCGTCGTGCTGATCTACCAGGGCGACGCTCCCGACGTTCTCGAGGGCTTCGGGTTCGGCGCTGCTCTGCTCGCGATGTTCATGCGCGTCGGCGGCGGCATCTTCACCAAGGCTGCTGACGTCGGAGCCGACCTCGTCGGCAAGGTCGAGCAGAACATCCCCGAGGACGACCCACGAAACGCCGCGACGATCGCCGACAACGTCGGCGACAACGTCGGTGACTGCGCCGGCATGGCAGCCGACCTCTTCGAGTCGTACGCCGTCACCTTGGTCGCCGCGCTGATCCTCGGATCGGTCGCGTTTGGCGAGAAGGGTCTCGTGTTCCCGCTCATCGTGCCGGCAATCGGCGCACTGACCGCGATCATCGGTGTCTACATCACCCGCCCGCGGGTCGGAGAGAACGGCCTGGCGACGATCAACCGGTCGTTCTACATCAGCGCCGTCATCTCGGCCATCGCCGCGTCCGTCGTGGCGTTCATCTTCCTGCCCGACACGTTCAGCAAGCTCAACATCCCCAAGCCCACGGGCCTGACCGGCCAACTGTTCCCCGACACGACGTCGGGTCTTGACGGCTCGCCGCGCCTGATCGCGATCATCGCGGTGCTCATCGGCATCGTGCTGGCGGCGATCATCCTGGCACTCACCGGCTACTTCACCGGCACCGAGACCCGTCCGGTCAAGGACGTCGGCAAGACCTCGCTGACCGGCGCGGCCACCGTCATCCTGTCCGGGCTGTCAGTCGGCTTCGAGTCGGCCGTCTACACCGCACTCGTGATCAGCGCGGCCGTCTTCGGGGCATTCCTGCTCGGCAGCGGCTCGATCATCGTGTCCCTCTTCGCTGTCGCACTCGCAGGCTGCGGCCTGCTCACGACAGTCGGCGTCATCGTCGCGATGGACACCTTCGGGCCCGTCAGCGACAACGCCCAGGGCATCGCCGAGATGTCGGGCGACGTCGACGTGCAGGGCGCCCAGATCCTCACCGAGCTCGACGCCGTCGGCAACACCACGAAGGCCATCACCAAGGGCATCGCGATTGCCACGGCAGTGCTGGCGGCCACCGCGTTGTTCGGAGCCTTCACCGACAACATCAAGGAACAGCTCGTGCTGGTGCTCAAGGGCATCACGTCCGAGCAGGGCCAGGCGAAGTTTGCGAACGGCCTCACCATCAGCGACCAGCAGGCGCTGACCGGTGTGTTCAACATCGCCGACCCGAGCAACCTGGTCGGACTCATCATTGGCGCCGCCGTGGTGTTCCTCTTCTCCGGCCTCGCGATCAGTGCGGTCGGCCGTGCCGCCGGCGCCGTCGTCTACGAGGTGCGCCGTCAGTTCCGGGAGATCCCCGGAATCATGGAGGGCACCGGCCGACCCGAGTACGGCAAGGTCGTCGACATCTGCACGCGCGACTCGCTGCGCGAGCTGGCGACCCCGGGCATCTTGGCCATCTTCGCGCCGATCGCCGTCGGATTCGGACTGGGCGTGGGTGCCCTCGGCGCCTACCTCGCCGGAGCCATCGCGACCGGGACGCTGATGGCGGTCTTCCTGGCCAACGCCGGTGGCGCGTGGGACAACGCCAAGAAGCTCGTCGAGGACGGTAGCCACGGAGGCAAGGGTTCGCCCGCGCACGAGGCGACCATCATCGGTGACACCGTGGGTGACCCGTTCAAGGACACCGCTGGTCCGGCCATCAACCCGCTGCTGAAGGTCATGAACCTGGTGGCTCTTCTGATCGTGCCGCTCGTCATCAAGTTCACGTACGGCAACGACGCCAGCGACCTGCTCCGCTACAGCATCGCCGGCGTCTCGGCGGTCATCATCGTCGCCGCGGTGTACATCTCGAAGCGTCGTCCGATCGCCATCGGCGAGGAGCCGATCGCGGAGAAGATCGCCGTCTAGCAGCACCGCCCCACACGGCGCACGGATGCCCGGTCGAGAGTCATCGGCCGGGCATCCGTGCGTCATCCGGCGTCTGGCAAGGTGGTCGGATGCTTGCTGATGCGGACGTGCAGACCCTTCGCGCCGCCCTGACCAAAGCGGAGTTCACGGTCGACGCGGTGTTCGCCCTGCTCGGCGCCGAGGCGCACCGTGCGCTGGGCCGCAACCAGACTGTCCCGGCCGTGCGTGCCACGTCGGGCACCGGGCCGCTGGCCACGCTCGTGCGCCTCTTCACCTTGCAGGTCCCGGTGAGCAGGGCACGTGCTGAAGAGGCCCTCACTGGCGCCGTCGGCGCGCTGCTCGATGCCGGCATTCTCGAGGCGTCCGGCGACGAGGTGCGTGCGCTCACCGACATCCGGCCCTACGGCGACGAGGACCACGACTGGTGGGTCGTGTGCGATCCGACGCCCGGTCTCGACGGACGGCAGGCGCCCATGGACCCTGCTCACGTCCTGGGCATCAGCGAGGCCTCATCGTCGCTCGCACAGCTGACGGTGCGCGCGCCGGTCGGTCGTGCCCTCGACCTCGGCACCGGTTGTGGCGTCCAGGCCCTGCACCTCGCCCAGCACGCGGCGGAGGTGGTCGCGACCGATGTCAATGCGCGGGCGCTCGACATGGCGCGCCTGACGGCCGCGATGAACGGGGTCGACATCGACGTCCGCGACGGCAGCCTCTTCGATCCGGTGGCCGGCGAGACCTTCGACCTGATAACGACGAATCCGCCGTTCGTGATCTCGCCGCCCGGCAGCGAGAAGCTGGTCTACCGCGACTCCGGCATGCCCGGCGACAGCGTCGTCCGACACCTCGTCGAGAATGCGGAGAGTCATCTCAACGAGGGTGGGTGGTGCCAGATCCTGGCCAACTGGGCCCACCACGACGGGCTCGACTGGCAGGGCGAGCTCGAGCAGTGGTTCGACGGTCGCGGACTCGACGCCTGGGTGCTGCAGCGCGAGCTGGTCGACCCGGCCGCGTACGTCGAGATGTGGCTCGCGGACGCCGGCCTCGCGACTGCTCCGGACTATGTCCGGCGCTACGACGCGTGGCTCGACTGGTTCGCCGGCGAGCGGATAGACGGCATCGGATTCGGCTGGCTGAGCATGCGCCGGACGAAGCAGGCGCCCGTCCGGCTGTTCGAGGAGTGGACCGGCGAGATCGCGCCACCCATCGGTCCGGCCGTGGCGGCCTGGGGGTTGCGGGCCGATCTGCTGCGCGGACTCGACGATCGCGCAGTGCTCGACCTCGCGTTCCAGCAGGCGCCCGACCTGGTCGAGGAGACCCGTGGACCGGTCGGTGCGGAGCATCCGAGCACGATCGTGCTGCGTCTTCAGCAGGGCGTGCGGCGTTCGCGCCAGGTCGACACCGTGGAGGCCGGGCTGGTCAGCGCGAGCGAGGGGGACCTGGGCGCGGGCCAGATCCTCGATGCCCTTGCTTCCCTGCTCAACCGGGACGCTTCGGACCTGCGCAGGGACTACGTGGGCTCGGTGCGGTCGCTGGTGGCCGACGGCTTCCTCGCCTGACGTCCGGTGGCGCAAGAGGCAGTACAGGCGTGGTGAGTCGAGCTGGAGGTGCCGACGGCGGTCACGAGCACGGGCATGCCGACAGGCGGGCCGCCGCGCGGTGCCCCCGGGATGCGGGGGTGTGGCACAGCGAGGAAAATCGATGCATGACTTCGTCCTCCCAGGGGAGCCTCACCCAGCCCCAAGGCCTCGTCGACCTGCCCGGCTACGACCTTCCGGGTGTGGTGCTGCGGTCGTGGGACGCGTTCATCGCGCTCGTCGACGAAGCAGATCTGTCGGCGTCGACCCGCCTCCGCGGCTGGACGGTCCGCGAGGTGGCCGTGCACCTCGGCACGTGGGAGGGGCAATCTCCGTTGACCCTTGCGGTGGAGAGCCTGGATGCCGCCGGCAACAGCGAGCCGGCCGACCCGGACACGTTCAACGCCGGGGTGGTCGCCGCCCAGGTCGGTGCCACGGACGATGAGGTGCGGGGCGCTCTTCGAGCGTCGCGGGATGCCTCGGCATCCTTCTTCGAGTCCGGCTCCGCTCGGGAGCACGGCAAGCGGCACGTGGCAAGCGTGCTGGGCCCGATGCCGTTGCTGACACTCGTGCACTCGGGCTGTTACGAGCTCGCGGTGCACGCGCTGGACGTCGCCGGAACGACCGGTGCCGCCGTCGACCCTCGGCTGCTCGCCGACGGCGTGGCAGCGCTCGCCGACTCGGTCGGTGGACTGGCCGCACGCTCCGGCATCGCGACGACGGTGCAGATCGTCGACGAGGCGGCCGGGTGGGCGTTCACGTCGTCCGACAACGGCGCGTGGACCATGAGATCCATCACCGAGAAGTCGGCCGGGCCGGCTCTGTCCGGCAGCGCGAAGGACATCCTCGAGGCCGCGTCGGGCCGCGCCGATGCGCCGCTGCTGCTCGCGCGGCGTCGGCTTCACGTCTCTGAGCCCGGCGGCCTGCTGGTGCTTGCGCCGATCATCGACCAAGTGCCCGGCGTGGCTGGGGCGAGAGCGTTGAAGGCCGCCGCCCGAGGCCTCAGCGGAGTCGGATCGCTGCTCGGGCACTTCCGTCGTGGTAGGTCCTGACCAGCACCGGGTGACCGTCAATCTGACAGGTCGAGCTGCATGATCGTCAGATCGAGCCACCGACCGAACTTGGTGCCGACCTCGTCCATCTGACCCACGACGACAAACCCACGCCTCGCGTGGAGGCCGATCGAGATGGAGTTGGACGACTCGATCATGGCCATCATGCGGTGGTGCCCGGACGTCCGCGCGCGGGTCAGCAGAGCGTCCAGAAGTGCAGACGCCAAACCGCGGCCGTGAAATGTCGAGTGCACGTAGAGCGAGTTCTCGACGGTGTGGCGGTAGCCGGTCTTGGGCCTCCACGGGCCGTAGGTTGCGTACGCTGCCACCTCGCCGTCGACCTCGGCGACGAGCACCGGAAAAGCTCCCTGCTGTCGGGTGTGCAGCCACTCGCGGCGGTCGTCAAGGCCGACCTCGTGCTCGTCCCAGATGGCCGTGGTGGTGCGTACCGCCTCGTTGTGGATCGCGAGCAGGGCAGGCAGGTCGGCGTCGATCGCTTCGCGGACGATCATCGGGTCGCGTCGTCGACGTTGTACGGGGAGAGGGCCGTGTGTCTCTCGGGCCTGAACGCAGGGATGAGCTGGCCGCCCCAGCACCCGAGCGCGATCGCGGTGGCGATCGATCCACCGACCACGAAGCCACCCCAGGCGCCGACCCCATCGATGGCGGCACCGATGACCGGCGAGCTCGCTGCGCCACCGATCGTGAAGGCCGTGCCCTGCCAGCCCATCGCCTCGCCGCGGCGCTCCTCGGGTACCAGCTTGGCTATCCACTCAGCCGCGGCAGTCATGGTCGGCGCGCACAAGAACCCGGTCGGAATGACCCACAACGACAGGGACCAGGCCTCACCTCCGAGCCCGACGGGAATGGTCGTCAGGCCGAGTGCGAGCAGGAGGTAGGTGGGACGAATCGAGAAGTTGAGCGCTCCGTAGATGAGGCCTCCGAGAAGCGAGGACAAGCCCCACAGCCCGTAGGTGAGCCCGATCGCACCGACCTTGTCGAGCTCGCGGAGCTCGGCCACGACGCCGAGGTCGGTGCCGATGAGGCTGGCCATCGTGCCGCCGGAGATGAGGAAGAGGAAGGCCAGCGGAACCGACATCCAGCGGGCCTTGTGCGCCCGAACCGGTGCGTCGTCGTCTGCGTTGGACGGTTCGACCTCGTCCTTCGGCGACGAGCGGGTGGGCGGGTTGAGTCGCAGGAATATCAGACCCGCGAAGACCTCGCAGGCTCCGATCGCCAAGAGTGCCACTCCCGCTCCGGCCTGAGTGACCAGCAGCACCCCTGCGGCCGGGCCGATGATGAAGCTGGCCTCAGCGACGATGCTGTCGGCCGAGAAGGCCGTGCGCCGCTGACGTTCCTCGACCATGACGCTCAGTGACAACCGGACGATCGAGAAGATCGGGATCAGGAAGACCCCCATGAGGAAGGACAGCGGAATCAGGTAGAGGTAGGACGACGTCGCCGCCAGCGGATAGAGCACGCCGACCGCGATGATCGACGGCATGACTGCGCGGCGCAGACCGAGCCGATCGATGAGTCGGCCGCGCCAGGGCGAGCCGAACGCGGCGCCGAGCGTGGAGGACGCGGCGACGATGCCGGCCTGTGTATACGTGCCGTCGAGGGTGCCGACGACGTAGAGCGTGAAGACCAGTGGCGCAGCCATCGCGGGGATGCGCGCGAAGAAGGCAGCGACGAACAGCAGGCGGACTGGACGCTCCTGCAGCAGCTCTGAGTACCGTCGCATCCTCACCGTGCACATTCTGTCACTTCCCACAGACGCCACTGACGGGTCACGATGGCCTCGGGAACGCCTCTCTCGAGAGCATCCTGGGGAACACCGGCACACCGCCCGGCGATGATCGCCAGCGGGGGTCCGTGCCGGGATCACACCCCTCGGTGGCGTAAACCCTTGAC
>NZ_JACMOM010000035.1 GCF_014378035.1 Aeromicrobium sp.
CGATGACCTGTCGGCCAAACTCGAGAGCTCGACCATCGTCGACCTCAAGAAGCTCGACGACGTCAGCGACGTCAGCCTGCTCGGAACCACGGCGCAGCGCCTCGTCATCACCCCAAACCAGGACGAGCTGCTCGCGCGAGGCCTGACCACTCAGGCGATCCGTGATGCGCTCGACGACAATGGCGTCCTGCTGCCGGCCGGCCAGATCACCGAGAACGAGAAGACCCTCACGGTTCAGGCAGGTGCGCGCATCACGACGACCGACGAGGTCGCCGCCCTCCCGCTGCTCGGCGGTTCGACGGGCGCACTGGTCAGGATGTCCGACGTCTCCACCGTCGCCCTCGTAACCGATCCGGTCACCGGCATTTCCCGGGTCAACGGCGAGCCGGCGCTGACCATCGCGATCACCAAGACCCCGGCGGGCAATACGGTGGCGGTCTCGCAGGAGGTGCGCGACCTCATCCCGGATCTGGAGAAAGCCCTCGGCCAGAACACCACGTTCACTATCGCCTTCGACCAGGCGCCCTTCATCGAAGAGTCGATCAACTCCCTCGCGACCGAGGGCCTTCTCGGCCTCGCGTTCGCGGTGATCGTGATCCTGCTGTTCCTGCTATCCGTGCGCTCCACACTGGTCACCGCCATTTCGATCCCGGCCTCCGTCCTCATCACCTTCATCGGCATGCAGGCGGCTGGCTACACGCTGAACATCATCACGCTCGGGGCCCTCACGATCGCGATCGGGCGCGTGGTCGGCGATTCGATCGTCGTCATCGAGAACATCAAGAGGCACATCGGGCTGGGCGAGGAAAAGCTGCCGGCCATCCTCACCGCCGTCAAGGAGGTTGCGGGCGCGGTCACGGCATCGACGGCCACCACGGTCGCCGTATTCCTGCCCATCGCGCTGGTCGGCGACATCACGGGAGAGCTGTTCAGGCCGTTCGCCCTCACCGTTACCATCGCGCTGGCCGCATCCCTCTTCGTGTCGCTGACGATCGTGCCTGTGCTTGCGTACTGGTTCCTGGGTAGCAAGCAACCTCGCAAACATGCCGGACCGACCGCAGTGGATGGCCGTCCCGCCGATGAGCTCGACACACCGACTCGACTGCAGAAGGGCTACCTTCCCGTACTGAACTTCACGTTGAAAAGGCCCGTCGCGGTGATCCTCGCGGCTGTGCTCCTTCTCGGAGGAACCGTCGCGCTCATCCCGTTCATGAAGACCAACTTCATCGGGGACAGCGGCCAGAACACGCTCACGGTCAGCCAGACCCTGCCGCTCGGCGCCAGCCTCGACGCCCGCGACGCCGCGGCCATGAAAGTCGAATCGGTCCTCCAGGATGTCGACGGGGTTGAGACCGTGCAGCTCTCGATCGGTTCGAGCGGCAACAACCTGCGCTCGGTGTTCACGGGCTCGGGCAGCTCCACCTTCTCTCTCACGACCGACCCGAACGCCGACCAGGTGACGGTGCAAGCCGACGTGCGGGCGGCGGTCGCCGACATCAGCGACGCCGGTGAGATCACGCTGGCTGCCGCGGGCGGTGGCTTCGCGTCATCCACTATCGAGGTCAACATCACCGCGACCAGCGAGGCTGAACTGCGCGACGCGGCCGATGTCATTCTCGCGGCAGTGAAGAACCTCGACGTCGTCGCCGAAGCGTCGAGCAACCTGTCCAACGATCAACCGTTCATCGCCATCACGGTCGACCGAGACGCGGCGGCAGAGGCCGGGCTGAGCGAGATCCAGGTGGGGGGAATCGTCACCGCGGCGATGAACCCCTCCTCCGTCGGATCGGTGGTGATCGACGCGAAGACGCTGTCGATTTACATCCTCAACGACAGCGCCCCGACAACGGTGCAGCAGTTGCGCGACTTCAGCATTCCGACGGCGACCGGGCTCATCCCGCTGTCGGATCTGGCCACCGTCGACCAGCAGAACGGCCCGGCGTCGATCACCGCCATCAGGGGTGTGCGCAGTGCGACGGTCAGCGTCACACCCAACAGCGACGACGTCGGGACAGCGTCTGCGGCGGTGACCGCGGCGGTTCAGGATGCCACGCTGCCGGCCGGTGCCGACGCCGAGCTGGGTGGCGTTACCACCCAGCAGGCCGACGCCTTCAGTCAGCTGGGGCTCGCGCTGCTCGTGGCCATCCTGATCGTGTACGTGGTGATGGTCGCGACGTTCAAGAGCCTGCGACAGCCCTTGCTGCTGCTGGTGTCCGTGCCGTTCGCCGCGACGGGAGCGATCGCGCTGCAGGTCATCTCGGGCATCCCGCTCGGTGTTGCCTCCCTGATCGGCGTGCTCATGCTGATCGGAATCGTCGTCACCAATGCGATCGTTCTCGTCGACCTGATCAACCAATACCGCACGCGCGGTATGACGGTCCGGGAGGCGATCATGCAGGGTGCCTCACGTCGACTGCGGCCCATCCTGATGACCGCGACGGCGACGATCTTCGCGCTGCTGCCGCTGGGAATCGGCCTCACCGGCAACGGTGGGTTCATCTCGCAGCCGCTCGCCATCATCGTGATCGGCGGCCTCGTGTCGTCGACCCTGCTGACGCTCGTGGTGCTGCCCGTGCTGTACTACCTGGTCGAGGGTGCCAGGGAGCGGCGTGACGATCGTCGCGCCACGCGCGCTGCGGCGGAGCCCGCGGTCACTAGCGCGTAGGCTGCGGCCCAGCGCCAGCCAGCCGCGCGCCCCGCCATCGCCCCGCGTCGCTGCTCTGGCCGTATCTGCCTCGATGGAGTAATGTAGGCAAGTCGGCTCAAGACAGCGCGAGCGTTCGCGCATGGGTTTGTAGTCTTGCGGGCCGGTTTGCCAACTACTTCAGTTGGTGACAATCACACGAATGTATGTGACGGCCCCGGTCAAAGATCGCCCGGGTTCAGTAGGGCATGGCGCGTCTATCCAACGCTGTCGGTGCCTACCTTCATGCGCTCTGTGTTTGCTCACGCGTGACGTGTTCACGCGGGTTAATTCACAACAACAGAGAACCCAGAAAGAACCATGCCCTCTTACTCGAATTCATCAAGCTCCAAGCCGCCCGCTGGTGGCAAGAAGCCCTATAAGTCCACTCCGTCATCCAGTGCTCGCGGTAGCGCTTCCGGCGCTCCCAAGAAGCGTTGGACCGGGGATGACCGTGCCGCACGTACGGGCGACCGCTCAACCGGTTCGGCCCGCCCTGCGCGCGACGACCGCCGCCCCGACTGGAGCCCCCGCGACTCCAAGCCTTCGTACCAGGATCGCCAGGCGCAGGAGCGTGGCACACGCCCGTCGTACGGCGACCGCAAGCCCGACCGCCCGTCGTACGGCGACCGTCCGGCAGTGGAGCGTCCGTCCTATGGTGACCGCCCGGGCCGCACGGAGCGCCCCGCATACAACTCGGACCGTCCGGCCCGCAGCAATGATCGCCCGTCGTACAACGACCGTGCTGCGCGCACGGACCGTCCGGCATATGGCGGCGACCGTCCGGCCCGCAGCAACGATCGCCCGAGCTACAACTCGGAGCGTCCCGCCCGCAGCAACGATCGCCCGTCGTCCGGCTCTGATCGTCCGGAGCGTCCCGCGTACAACGCGGATCGTCCGGCCCGCCCGTCTTACAACTCCGACCGTCCGGCCCGCAGCAACGACCGCCCGGCCTACAACGACCGCGCTCCGCGCACGGATCGCCCGTCATACGGCAGCGAGCGCCCCGCCCGCAGCACAGACCGTCCGAGCTACAACAGCGATCGCCCCGCGCGGACTGACCGCCCGGCGTACAACAGCGACCGTCCAGCACGTCCCGCATACAACTCGGACCGCCCAGCGCGTACCGAGCGTCCCGCGTACAACAACGCCCGCTCCGAGCGTCCGAGCTACGACCGCCCAGACCGCGGCGACCGCGCCCCTCGCCGTGACTTCGACGATCGCGCTCCCCAGCGCGAGAGTGACTACTACACGGCTCGCACCACGACCGGACCCGTCGAGGACGTCGTGCTTGAGCGCCTCGAAGCCGCCGTCATCACCGCGACCGACGTCGAAGGCGTGACCTTCGCTGACCTCGGCCTCGGCAGCAACATCGTGCGCCAGCTCGCGAGCATGGGGGCAGAGGCCCCCTTCGCGATCCAGGCAGCGACGATTCCGGATGTGCTCTCGGGCCGCGACGTCCTCGGACGTGGCAAGACGGGCTCAGGCAAGACGATCGCGTTCGGCGCTCCTCTCGTCGAGCGCCTCATGGAGAACAACGGTGGCAAAGACCGCCAGATGGGTCGCAAGCCGCGCGCGCTCATCCTGGCTCCGACCCGCGAACTGGCCATGCAGATCGACCGCACCGTGCAGCCGATCGCCCGCTCAGTCGGCCTGTTCACCACGACCATCGTCGGTGGCGTTCCCCAGTTCAAGCAGGTCTCGGCGTTGCAGCGCGGCGTCGATATCGTCATTGCGACGCCCGGCCGCGTCGAGGACCTCATTGAGCAGGGTCGTCTCGACCTCAGCAACGTCATCGTGACTGTGCTCGACGAGGCCGACCACATGTGCGACCTCGGATTCCTCGAGCCCGTGCAGCGCATCCTGCAGGAGACGAGCAAGGGCGGCCAGAAGCTGCTGTTCTCGGCAACCCTTGACAAGGGTGTCGCCACCCTGGTCAAGCAGTTCCTGGTCGACCCGGCGGTGCACGAGGTCGCGGGTGAGGATCAGGCGTCATCCACTATCGATCACAAGGTGCTGCTCATCGAGCAGCGCGATAAGCGCCAGATCATCCAGCAGCTCGCCGCGGGCGAGGGCAAGACCCTCATCTTCACCCGCACGCGCGCATTCGCCGAAGAGATGAGCGACTACCTGGAGGATGCCGGAATCCCCGCGACCAGCCTCCACGGTGACCTCAACCAATCGCGCCGTACGCGCAACCTGCAGCTGCTGACCAGCGGTCGCGTGAACGTGCTTGTCGCGACTGACGTCGCGGCACGCGGCATCCACGTCGATGACATCTCGCTGGTCATCCAGGCCGACGCGCCGGAGGAGTACAAGACGTACCTCCACCGCTCGGGTCGCACGGGGCGTGCCGGCAAGGTCGGAACCGTCGTCACCCTGATCAACCGCAACCGTCGTCGCAAGATGGACGAGCTGCTCGGTCGGGCCGAGATCGAGGCGACGTCTGTCTACGCGGCTCCGGGCGACGCGGTGCTCGACGAGCTCGCAGCGCTGTAGTACACGTAGTCACACCCGCACGGCTGCACAGCATGCAGTAGCACGATGGCACTCATCCGAGAGGGTGGGTGCCATCGTCGTCTGCCGTGTCCATAACTCCTGCAGATCTCGTCGCCGAGCGGCCCCCACTCCCGACGTTCCGGGGTTTCTCGAACTTTTCCCGCGCAATCTGCAGGAGTTGTGGACGGGTCAGGGTCGGCCCGGGAGCCATCGTCGTGTGCCGTGGGAATTCCGGAGCCCCGGTGTGCGCTGTAACTCTGAGACGCACCCAGCCAGCACTGCTTAGGCTGATCACCACCGGTTTCTCACGAAAGGCACCCCATGGCCCGCATCCACAATGACATCACCGAGGTCTTCGGCAACACACCCCTCGTGCGCCTCAACAAGGTCACTGAGGGCCTGGGTGCGACAGTCCTGGCCAAGCTCGAGTTCTACAACCCCTCCGCGAGCGTCAAGGATCAACTCGGCGTCGCGATTGTGGATGCCGCCGAGAAGTCGGGCGAGCTGAAGCCCGGCGGCACCCTGGTCGAGGGCACCAGCGGGAACACCGGTATCGCTCTGGCCATGGTGGGCGCTGCCCGCGGCTACAAGGTCATCCTCACCATGCCGGAGAGCATGAGCCAGGAGCGCAAGACGCTGCTGAGGGCCTATGGCGCAGAACTGGTCCTGACTCCGGCGGCGGAGGGCATGAAGGGCACCGTCTCGAAGGCGGCCGAGATCGCTGCCAACACTCCTGGGGCTGTGCTGACGAGGCAGTTTGAGAATGCCGCCAACCCGGCCATCCACTTCGCCACAACCGGCCCCGAGATCTGGAACGACACAGACGGCGCCGTCGACATCTTTGTCGCCGGCATCGGCACAGGTGGAACTCTCTCCGGCACAGGTAACTACCTGAAGCAGCAGAAGCCTGGTGTGACGGTGGTGGGTGTCGAGCCCGAGGAGTCGCCGATCCTCAACGGTGGAGCCGCGGGTCCGCATAAGATCGCCGGCATCGGAGCCAACTTCATCCCGGCGATCCTTGACCGGGACGGCTACGACGAGATCATCGATATCAACATCGCGCAGTCGGTTTCGATGGCACGCAGGCTTGCAGCTGAGGAAGGCATTCTCGCGGGCATCTCATCGGGGGCGACGGTCGAGGCCGCCCTGCAGCTGGCCGCCCGCCCCGAGAATGCTGGCAAGACGATCGTGGTCATCGTCGCCAGCTATGGCGAGCGCTACCTCTCAACGGTGCTGTACGAAAACCTGGCCGGATAGTGCCGTTCTCCCGAATCCGGGAAGACATCGCCAACGCTCGCAGGCGTGACCCCGCCGCTCGATCCAGCTTCGAGATCTGGCTGACCTACTCGGGGCTGCACGCGGTGTGGGGCTTCAGATTGGCCCACTGGCTCTGGATGCACGAACTGAAGACCGCGGGACGCGCAGTCTCTCAGTTGGCCCGTTTCCTGACGGGGGTCGAGATCCATCCGGGTGCCACCATTGGTCGACGGTTCTTCATCGACCACGGCATGGGCGTCGTCATCGGCGAGACGACCGTCATCGGCGACGACGTGCTGATGTACCACGCTGTGACTCTGGGCGGTACGAGTGCGCTTCACGAGAAGCGGCATCCGACCCTCGGTGACGACATCGTGGTGGGCGCGGGCGCGACCGTTCTCGGCAACGTCAGAATCGGTTCGCATTCGGTGATCGGTGCGAATTCGGTCGTGGTGGCGGATGCGCCAGAGGGCTCCGTGCTGGTGGGTTCGCCCGCGGTGCCCAGGCCCCGCGCCCCGGCCGCGACGGACTCCTACTCGGATTCGACGATCTACTACATCTAAAACAGCCGGGCATCTGAACGGTCTCAGCCGGCTTCGGCGCGTTGAGGCAGGGCTGGCCTGCGCAACAGGGTTACCAACGGGTGACGGTCTCGTGACCTCTTTGTGCTGCCTCTCGACTTTTATGGGTGGCCACCCCTAGGGTGAAGGCTGACCCCCGAAAAGGGGTAGAACCTGTGCCGATTTGCCCCCAGAAGGAGACCGTCGAGTCATGCCAGCATCCATTCCCACCCCGGGAAAGCACCAGCCCCCCCGTTCGCGCAGGAGGGTGGTGGCCGTTGCAACGACCACCGCGCTCGCCCTCGCGTTCACGAGCCTGACGGCGGTTCCCTCGTCGGCCGCCGACATCACCGGAACCATTGCCGATGTGCAGGGCACCACCGATGTCACCCCGCTCGCCGGTACCACCGTCACCGTGCAGGGCGTCGTCACTGGCGACTACCGCAACAGCACGGCCAGCGGCTATCGCGGCTTCTACCTTCAGGACCCTGCGGGAGATCCCGCGGACGGTCGCTCAGACGCAATCTTCGTCTACTCCGCCAACGCCGACCCGGCCGTCGCCATCGGCGACCTCATCACCGTCACCGGGGTAGCGAGCGAGTTCAACGGCCAGACCCAGATTAGTGCCACCACGAACGAGGCATACACCGTCGTGACCCCCGATGTCGGTGTCCCCGCGTCGACGATCCTTCCCGACGCCGCCACTGGCGCCGCGCGTGAGGCATTCGAGGGGATGCTCGTCACCCCGGAATCCGCCTACCTCTCGTCGAGTCACCAGCTCTTCAACTTCGGTTCGCTCTGGCTGAACGTCGGTGACCTCGCGGTCAAGGCGACAGAGACCACGGACGCCGGCGAGGCCGCCAACGCGATTGCCGTAGCGAACCGGGCCAACCGCCTTCTGGTCGATGACGGCTACAGCATCCAGGTCAGCAACGGTGTGCACCCGGGAACCCAGCCGTACTTCGACACCGCCAGGGTAGTGCGCAACGGGGATAAGTTCGTTGCTCCCGCCGCCGGCATGATCCTCGGCTGGGGTTTCTCCGACTGGCGCCTGCAGCCGCAGCGTCCGCTGAGCAGCACCTCGCCCGCCGAGTACGCGGCCTTCGAGCCGACCTTTGAGAGCCTGAACCCCCGCACCGATTCCCCGGCTGAGGTGGGCGGCGACTTCTCCGTCGGCGCGTTCAACGTGTTCAACTACTTCACGACGTTCGGCGGGGATGCCCGTGGAGCCGACAACGCGGCGGACTTCGCTATCCAGCAGTCCAAGATCGTCTCGGCGATCAACTCGCTCGACGCGGATGTTGTCGCGCTGATGGAGATCGAGAACTCGGTCAAGCTGGGCGAATCTGCCGACGAGGCGCTGGGAAACCTGGTCGACGCACTCAATGCCGCGGCAGGTTCGACGGTCTGGGGCTTCGTGCCGACTCCGACAGCGCTGCTCGATGCCGCCACCACGGACTTCATCACCAACGCGATCATCTACAAGACCGCGACGGCCACACCGATGGGCGAGAGCTTCGCTGATATCAACGAAGCGGTGTGGGACAACGCGCGTGAGCCGCTGGCCCAGACATTCGACGTCGATGGCAAGACCATCACGGTCGTCGCCAACCACTTCAAGTCGAAGAGTCCACCCGCGGGCGGCGGCGCAGAGCCGGCCGACCTGCAGGGCTTCTTCAACGCAGACCGCACGGAGCAGGCGACCAGCCTGAAGAACTTCGTCGACGGCATCACGGCCGACCCCGCCAAGGGCGCAGACGTCATGCTGCTCGGTGACTTCAACGCCTACCACGAGGAGGATCCTGCCCAGGTGCTGACCGCAGCGGGCTTCGTCGACCTCGTGCCGGACAACACAGACGAGTACACGTACACGTTCAACGGTGAGCTCGGCTCGCTCGACCACGCGTTCGCATCGCCATCGCTGGTGGCCTCCGTCACCGGCGTGGATGTCTGGAACATCAACTCCTCTGAGTGGTCTGACCGCGGATACGAGTTCGACGCCGCCGAGGCAGGCACGCCGTTCCGTTCGAGCGACCACGACCCGGTGAAGATCGGGCTGAGCTCGGCCCTTCCCCCCGTCGACATCGACCTGTTGAGCATCAATGACTTCCACGGGCGCCTGGAAGCGTCACGGGCCGTTGCCGGCGCCGCAGTGCTCGCGGGAACTGTGAACCAATACCGTGCCGCGAACCCGAACACCGCTTTCGTCGGCGCGGGTGACCTCATCGGTGCATCCACCTTCACCTCGTTCATTCAGAACGACCAGCCGACGATCGATGCGTTCAACGCAATGGGACTGGATGCGAGCGCGTTGGGTAACCACGAGTTCGATCAGGGTCGCGCTGACCTCGACAACCGCATCCTGCCGGCGGCCAGCTGGGACTACCTCTCGGCGAACCTCTTCGACAAGGCGACGGGCGAGGCGGCGTACGACGAGTACTCGCTCGAGACCTTCGGCGACGTCACCATCGGATTCATCGGTGCGACGACGGACCAGCTGTCTAGCCTGGTCAGCCCCGCCGGTATTGCGAGCCTGGAGATCAAGCCTGTCGTGCCAGAGGTCAACCGTGTTGCCGATGCTCTGAGTGATGGGGATCTGTCCAACGGTGAGGCCGACGTGATCGTGCTTCTCGTACACGAGGGTGCGGCCACGACCGACATCTCTAGCGCCACGGATGATTCGGCATTCGGTGGCATCGTCAACGGCACCAACGCGAACGTGGATGCGATCATCTCCGGCCACACCCACCTCGCGTACAACCACCTCATCCCGATCGCGGGCACAGACACGCTGCGCCCGGTGATCTCGTCGGGCCAGTATGGCGAGAAGTACGCTCACTCCTCGATCTCGGTAGACCCGAAGACCGGGGAGCTGCTGTCCTTCACGACCGAGGTCCTGCCGCTCGCCGGAGCAGCAGCGCCCGACCCCGAGGTGGCCGCCATCGTCGCAGACGCTGTCGCCGTCGCCAAGGTGCTGGGGGCCGTGCAGGTCGGTGACATCACTGAATCGTTCACGCGCGCCACGCAGACCTCGGGCAGCGAGAACCGCGGCGGTGAGTCGACTCTCAGCAACTTCGTTGCCGACGTGCAGCTCGAAGCCACCAAAGAGGCTGGCGCCGAGATCGCCTTTATGAACCCCGGCGGCCTTCGTGCCGACCTGGCGTACGCGTCGACCGGCACGAGCGATCCAGACGGCAACGTGACCTTCGCGGAGGCCGCGGCGGTGCAGCCGTTCGCCAACACTCTGGTCACGATGCAGCTGACCGGTGAGCAGCTGAAGGCAGTTCTCGAGCAGCAGTGGCAGCCAGCCGCAGCGTCGAGGCCGTTCCTGAAGCTCGGCGTGTCTGAGGGGTTCGAGTACACCTACGTCGTCAACCCGGTCGCACCCGGTTCGCCGACCACGGGCACCGTCACGGGAATGAGCCTGAACGGTGTCGCCATCGCCCCCACCGATGTCTTCACGGTCACGGCGAACTCCTTCCTGGCCTCGGGCGGCGACAATTTCGGAGCATTCGGCGCCGGAACCAACCCGACCGACTCGGGCAAGATCGACCTGCAGAGCATGGTCGACTACTTCGAGGGCAACCCGGTTGCCAGTCCTGACTCGGCGCAGCGTGCGGTGGGCGTGAGCCTTTCTGCACCTGACGCTGACGGATACTCGTCGGGCGACCAGGTCACGCTGGGGCTGTCGTCGCTGCTGTTCAGCAACTCGGCTCCACTGGCCGGAACCGCGGTGGTGAGTGCTGGCGACGTCGAACTCGGAC
>NZ_JACMOM010000206.1 GCF_014378035.1 Aeromicrobium sp.
CGCGCCACGGACACCGTCGAGTGCTCAGTGCTGGACGGCCTTGACCATCTCTTCCCACCCGTTGCACAGCAGAGGGTCGCCATCGTGATGCGGGTCATCCGAAACGGGCTGCGAGTCGATCGCGAGCCAAGGCTCCCGGTTGTTTGCGGGGACGTTGTCGTAGTGCGGGTCTGTGTGCACCAGCGTGCCGTCGGCGCCGAATCTGTCGCGAACGCCCGACCCAGACGGACAGCCTGCCCGACGATTCGCCGCGGCACCGGGCCCGATCGCGGCAGCTGCTCGAGGTCGTCGGTCCACCGTCGGACGTACGAGCTCAGGGTCAGCAGCTCGTTCGATGTCGTCCTATCTGCGGCCAATCGGCAACGGGCGTTACAGCCAGTGCGTTTCGGGGTAACCGCCGGTGATCACTCATGACCCATCAGGGGAAGCCATGGCCACCAGTACGCCCGCGAACGACGCCAAGGACCTTGAGGATCGGAAGAATGCTCCCGATCCGGACGATTCGCGCAAGCCGGACTCGATCGCGGACATCAAGAAGCGGTCGTGGATCTATGTCGTGCGCAAGACTTTGCGGGAGTTCTCCAAGGACCAGTGCACTGATCTGGCTGCGGCGCTGACCTACTATGCCGTGCTGGCTCTCTTCCCGGCGCTCATCGCGCTGGTCTCCCTGCTCGGGGTGTTGGGGCAAGGCCAATCAACTGTTGATGCGATGCTCAAGATCGTGGACCAAATTGGTCCGTCGTCGGCTGTCGACACCCTCAAGCCCACCATCGAGAACCTCGCCAACGCGAAGGCCGCAGGCATCGCGTTGGTCGTTGGTCTACTGGGTGCGCTCTGGTCGGCGTCCGGCTATGTCGGCGCGTTCAGCCGTGCCATGAATCGTGTCCATGAGATCGGCGAGGGACGGCCGGTGTGGAAGCTCCGCCCCGTGATGCTGCTCGTCACATTGTTCTCAGTCGTCCTGGTCGCCATCGCGCTCGTGGGTCTGGTCGTCACCGGACCGGTCGCCAAGGCTGTGGGGGACGCGATCGGCTTCGGCTCGACAGCCGTGACGGTCTGGGACATCGCCAAGTGGCCGGTACTCCTGGTGATCGTTGTCGTGATCGTCGCGGTCCTCCACTGGGCGACACCGAATGTCCAGCAGCCGAAGTTCCGCTGGATCAGCGTCGGTGCCACAGTCGCGATCCTCACCTGGATCCTCTCGTCGGCAGCGTTCGGCCTATATGTCGCGACCTTCGCGAACTACGACAAGACCTACGGTGCGCTCGGTGGTGTCATCGTGTTCCTGCTCTGGTTGTGGATCACGAATGTCGCGCTGCTGTTCGGTGCCGAGCTTGACGCCGAGCTGGAGCGAGGCCGGCAGCTTCAGGCTGGCATCGCGGCCGAGGAGACGATCCAGCTACCGCCGCGCGACACCCGCAAGATCGAGAAGGCCGAACAGAAGCGCCGCTCGGACATTGAAGAGGCACGCGTTATCCGACGCCAAAAGCATGACCGGCACTAACCGTCACCACACTTAGGGCGGTGCGCCACATGTCCTGCTGGGTGAAGCCCTTGACGTGCACCTCGCAGACGCCGGTCTCGTTGAGTGGCACGCGCGGGGCGGCATCGTCGCTCCAGTCGAACGAGCTGTCGACGATCACGCACCGCGTTGACGCATGAGCTGAGTCCAAGGTGTTGATCTTCTCGGGGTCGTCGAGACGATCACTAAAAGTTTCCCGGCCCCGGGCGTACTCACCCTCGATCGCCCTGGCGCACGTGTCGAGCAGCAACTTGTCGCCGTTGTGTCGCAGTCCTCGTTCGGGAGCCCGACCACCGAACACACCTACGCCGTAGCGTGAGCCGACCACCGCGTCGGACACAAACCCGTGGAACACGTGGCCCGTTCGTTCGAATAGCTGGGTACGCGACTCCTCGCCTGACGGGTCGAAGAGACATGCCGGTGCGTCGACTGTCGATCTGCGCACCGAGTCACCCGTGGCTGCCCGCTTGCAGCTGACCCAAACCATCCGTGAACGACGACGCAGGGAATTGGAACGCAAGAACGGGCCGCCGCCTGTCGATCAGCCGCAAGACGGCTTCGCCCTGTTGCCTGGGTTCAACCCGATTGGTGCTGTCGATGTCGACGAGATCACCGTTGCGTACCTCACCCCAGCGGACACCACACCCAGCCCTCCGGGCAGAGAGCCAGTAACGCGACCGACTTCAGGCCAGCACACGCCTCAAGACACCTTTGCCCGCCTCAGAAGCCCTTTCCTGTTCACCCGCGAAGGCACTCACAACGACCAACCCTCCAGTGAGAGCGGGAATGACCCACTGCAGGGCTGCCAACTTCTTTTGCGCCGCAGCCACCTTGGGCGGGGTTGAAGCGACTGGCGCGGTCGCGGCTGCGACAGGGACACCCTGATGAGCATCAACTGTCTTGCCGAGCACCCGGCTGTAAGCGGTGACACCGAGCGCTGCGACGGTGAGACCTACCTTCACGCCAACCATCGTAGGTACGCCTTTTTGACCCCGGATGCGACTGGAGTTTCTGGCGAGCTGACCGATACTTCCCACAAGATGTGCACCGATCGCGGCGGCATTGACCGGAGTCCAGCGGTCCCAACCCTCGTTCGCGACGGCTCCCCGGTCGCTAGCGCTCTCTGCTTGCGCAGCAGCGGGATTGAGGGCGACCGCGTTGGCCAACGTGCCGCCAAACCATGCGGCAAGTCCGAGATCGTGGAGTGAGCGGGAGGTCGTGTTGCGAGTCATCTGTGTGCTCCTGTTGTCGGGGACCGGTTCCGTACCCCAAGAGGTTTCTTACAATCTTGGGGTCTGCGTCTGTCCCCACACATTCATTCGAACCTGGTGGCCGACCGCGCTCGCGCGGTGCCCTGAGCCAGGAGAGACACCCGCACCGCGCGCACATCGGCGTCGGTCTGCGGACCGAGGGTCGCGGTTTGCGCGGGTTCTTGTGGCCGCGCACGAAGCCTGAATGTATCGATGTTGGTGGCTGAGGTTGCAGGGGCGAGGGCGGGGTCTTTGCCGGGTTGAGGGCATGCGTGTGTGACCGGCCCGGGGCTAAGAGCGCGCACCGCGATCTGCTTCGGTTGCCGACAGCGGAAGCAGGGAGCGCGTGCCTGGTCGCCGTTCCTTGCGCGCGTTCGGAACCGAACAGGCATCGGATGGGCATCGGATGGGGTGAGTAGGCACACACCGCGAACACCTTGAACGCCTCGATCGGCGGACTAGAACTTGGAGAGCACCACCCGTACATCCGACCTCAACTGAAAGTGGAGGACAGAATGCACAACCTCATCACGAAGTCCATTGCCGTGACCGCGACGA
>NZ_JACMOM010000207.1 GCF_014378035.1 Aeromicrobium sp.
CAAGCGTCACGCGATCTTCCCGTCGATGGTCGTGCAGATGGCCGCGATCGGCGAGGAGACCGGCAAGATGGACGCCATGCTCGAGAAGGTCGCCGAGTTCTACGAGGACGAGGTCGAAGCCTCCATCAAGTCGCTGACATCGATCGTCGAGCCGATCATGATGATCTTCGTCGGCGGCCTCGTCGGATTCATCATCATCGCCCTCTACATGCCGATGTTCGCCCTCTTCGACAAGATCAAGTGAGCTGCGAAAAATGTGCTCAAGGGTGATGTCGGCCGTGCCGATGTAAGCCGCGACCAACGTCTCCGCCCGCAAGCCCACTCCATTGAAAGGTTCCACTCATGCTGGCACGTCTCCGCGAGCGCTCAGATGCCGAAAACGGCTTCACGCTCATCGAACTCCTCGTCGTGATGATCATCATCGCGATCCTCATGGCAGTCGCCGTCCCGACCTTCCTGAGCCAGAAGAACACGGCCGTGAAGACCAAGGCAACTGCCAATATCAAGCAGGTCGTCAACGCCATCGAATCGTGCGCGACCCAGCTGCCCTCCGGTGGATACACGGACGCCACTGCGGGCGGCCTCAACTGCCTCACTCCGGCAACTCTGGTCGCGTTGGAGCCGGCGCTGAAATCGCTTGGCACCATCGGCACTGCATCAGCAGCTCCGGCCGCAAACCAGTACACCGTCGTACCGGTGGGCAGCCAAGGCTACGCCGTGGCGGCCACGATCGTCGATGCGGGCGACAACATGACGTTCATCGAGCATCACTCCTCCACCGGCGAGCTCTACAAGCTCTGCGGTCGCAACATGGCACCCACAGCCACGACTTCTGGCCCGGTCACCGGCAGCAAGACGTGCCTCACCGGCAAGTGGTGATCCACGCTCAAGCCAGCGCGCACCAGCGCTGATCCGAAACTCCCGAGGGGGTCGCTATCGCGGCCCCCTCGGTGTCTTCGTGGCGTCATACGCTGTTGGCGATCCTAACGCCACTTTGCAACTGGGTGAACTTACTGCAGACGGCCTCAAGGTCGACCGCCTCGGTGACCGATGACGTGACCCGAACGACTTTGTACCCGCGCCTGCGCGCGACCACGACCTGGGATACACATCCATGCGACCCAACGTCCAGATCATCCGTACCTCCTTCATGGCGCTTGCCATGGGCGCCCTGACATGGGCCTTCCTCGCGGGAGGCGCATTCGGAGCGACCAAGCTCTACGACGGATCCTCAGATACGGACGCGGTCATCGCGACTCCCGTCGCGATTTCTCCGGCAGATGGATCGTCGCTTCCATACCCGGCAGTCGCGGTGCGCCTGTCGTGGAGCTCGGTTGCCGGAGCGAACGCATATGAAGTGCAGATTGCGCGACGACCCTCGAGCGGAGGATGCCCCGCGGCAGTGACATTCCTCACCGACGGTCTGGTGACTACGGGAACGACCCGAGACACGACTTGGGTTCCTACGATGGTCGACAAGGCGTCAGGTTCCGGCATCTGGCTGGGCGACTACTGCTGGCGCGTTCGCACTACCGGGAGCGGATCGACGGCGGGTGGCTGGAGCTCCGCGCAGAGTTTCCGTCGGACGTGGACCTCGCTGCCTTCTGGCCTTCTGTTCTTCAACGACACCGACGGCTCGTTCCCACGGGCCACGTCGGATCCTGACGCAGCAACGGGCTCAGCCAAGACTCAAGGCGGGGGGTACGTGTCCTGGAACGTGGTGCCCGGCGCCGCCGAGTACGACCTCGAAGTCGCCAACAGCCGTTCCTTCGCGACAGCCGCCACCGTCTTCACGAAAAAAGATATCCGCGCCAACCGGACCCTAGTGCCGCACCTCCCCGACGACACGTACTACTGGCGCATCAGGGCAAGTTCCGCGTCGGGTGTAGCCGGAGGCTGGTCGTCCGGCGAGAACTCGTTCACGGTTGAGTGGGAGGATGCGACGTGGAGCACGCCCGCGAACCTCTGGCCGCCCGACTCCTCGACCCAGTCGGAAATGCGCATCGGGTGGACTCCGAAGGCGGGCGCCACGTACTACGAATATCAGGTCGGCACGAACGCTGGCTGCTTCTGGGACCCTTCGAACGTCGCAGGCGCACCGCAGGCGTACGGCGACTGGGTCAATCAGCCCGCCGTCTACAACGACGTCCCCGCTACGCCCGTGCTGCTCTACACCTACGACCCGTCTCCGACCCAATGTCGTCTGTCGGGACTTGCGAAAACGACCCAGAACAACTTCGTGACCCTCAGTGACATCTTCGACGAGAAGGTTTGGGCAAACCTCAGCAAGTCATGCTTCACCACCGACCCGATGCATCCGGTCCAGTGTGAGCCAGCAGGCATTCCGGACAACCAGGCTGATGACTGGGGTTCGATGTTCACGGGTTCCACGGAGTCCACGATGGCGAGTGACGGCCGATACGGGAATGCGTACTCCATATTCTGGCGCGTTCGACCTGTGTATGTCATTCAGAAGAAGCGTGAGTCTGGCGTGACGATCGATGACGACATCGTGTCGTATGGCTCGTGGACCCGCTACCGCAACGGCGGCGCCAACCGTCAGCACCGATTCGACCTGAATCCAGCCGCCGCGGTCAACGCGACCGTCGGAACGCGCTGCGTGGGCGCCCTCAACCCGACCACCGACGGGTGCCTCGTGCATCTGGGTACGACCATGAGTGCCACTGGCGTCGTGGGATCGGTGGATGCCTCGACGATGCAGATCCCCGCATTCACGTGGAAGCCATTCCCCGGAGCAGGCGGATACGTGGTCCAGATCGCACGTGACCCGAACTTCAACAACATGCAGGTCACTCACTACGAGCCGGGCGTGATTTCGTCGGGCTACGGTTTCCAGCAGAGTTGGGCCCCCACCAGCGGGCTCCCCGACAACGCCGAGGGAACGGGTTACTGGTGGCGCGTGATTCCGTGCGCATCCATCAGCACCTCACCAGGAGTGCTGGGAAACTGCTCCCCGTTCTATGCCGATATCTCACCTGGTCTCCCGCTCTCGGCATCGCAGTACGGATACGTCGACGATGGCGTTGCGCAGACGTTCACCAAGCGGTCTGAAGTCACGACGCAGGTCACGCCGCGTTTCGAAGGCGACACTCCGCTCATTCGGTGGACGAGCTCGAACAACGTCGCAGGTAACAACGCGGCGTGGGCGCACGGCGTGGATGGCGCCGAGCACTACGAGATCGAGTTGTCGCAGGATCCACACATCCCTGCAGGCGAGGACACGATTTCCCTGTCGACGACGGCTCCGCGCATCGTGCCGTTCGAGATCACGAGCGGCAACACGCGGGGTGAGCTTCCCGATGGGCAATGGTTCTACCGCGTTCGCACCGTCGACTTCGGTCAGGGCGATGCAAGTCGCGCCATCACAGGCGCCTGGAGCGATGCGCAGTCGTTCGTGAAGCACGAATCGGCGCCGACCGGTCTCCGTGACTCCGGTGACGAGAACGGTGCCGACCTCGGGTGGTCGCCCACCCAGGGTGCCAGTAGCTACACCGTCCAGTGGTCTTTGGGTGGCGCTTCCGGAACGACTACGACGGCTCAGACCTCGTTCCACGTCCCCGCCACGAGCACAGGGGCCGTCGTCTGGAGTGTGCGAGCGAACATCGGAGGCATCGAAGGGCAGTTCAGTGATCCGCGCGCCGTCGCGGTGCAACTTCCCACCCAGATCCGCTACGGACTGAACCAGCCTGTCGTCGCGACAGGTGGAATCTCCAACATCGACGGTCAACTGCTGATCGCGGGTTCCGCGAGCAATGGCAAGACGGTGCAGCTGCAGCGCAAGACCACTACGTGCGGAGTTGCTGGCGCCTATCGTCAAGTAGCGTCTGCCGTCACCGGCAAGAAGGCTGCGCAGGGCATGGTGAAGTTCCCGGCGAAGGTATCGACCAGCGGCTGCTATCGCATGGCGTACGCAGGCCCATCGAACGTCGCCTACAGTGCCCCGTTCGCAGTTGCCGCGAAGCCCGTCATCAAGGCGCGAGTGACCATGCGGCAAGTTCGCAACGGAGGCTCGTTCTGCACCACCGTCTCGAGCAAGACCGCCTTGACCGGTTCGACCGCGATCCAGTACGCGAGCGGCACGTCATGGACCACGGCTCGTTCGGCGAAGCTCACGATGAAGAAGGGCTACAAGATCTGCGCGGCCATCAGCAAGCCGGGTACCTTCACGATCAGGCTTGCCTTGACGGGTCTGCGACATCCCACCGCTGGCTACGCGGCGTACTCGGATACGTACGTCAAGCTCGGCAAGGTTCGCGTCAACAACGTGTACAGCGTCAGTCGCTAGTTCCACATCCAGTCGTGATGGTTGGGGGCGGCCTTCGGGCCGCCCCCAACTGCGTTTCCACACCGGTGCAACCGGGGTAGCTGCTCGGCATGGACCACCGAACCATCTGGATCGTCTACGCCGCAGTCTTCGGACTGCTCATCGGCAGCTTCCTCAACGTAGTCATCTCGCGGCTCGCCGTGGTCGACTGGCGTGAGCGGGGGAGCCTCGGCGGTCGCAGCGCCTGCCCCAACTGTGGGCACCACATCACGTGGTACGAGAACATCCCGCTCCTGTCCTGGCTGGCACTTCGAGGTCGCTGTCGCGGTTGCCAGCAGCGCATCAGCCTGCAGTACCCGCTCGTGGAAGCAGGCACGTCGCTCGCTTGGCTCGCCGTCGCGCTGGCGGCCGACTCGGTCGCCGACCTCGTCACGGGTGTGATCTTCCTCACGCTGCTGATACCGATCTCGGTCATCGACCTGAAGCTGCGCATCATTCCCGACGAGCTCAACACGGCCATCATCTGGCTCGGGTTCGCCTGCTCGCTGGGCTTCGGTCCTCGACCGCGATTCCTCGGGCATCAGTGGTGGTGGGTGGAGGTGCTGGCCTCGGCGCTCGGTGCATCGATCTTCCTGCTCCTGCCGTACCTGCTCACCAAGCGTGGCGGCATGGGGTTCGGCGACGTCAAGCTGGTGTTGGGCCTGGGAGCATTCCTCGGAGCGCCCGTGGCCGTGGGCCTCTTCGCCGGATTCCTCGCCGGCCTGGTCCCGTCGATCTACCTGATTGCGACACGCGGGCTGGCGAAGGGCCGCAAATCTGCCATCCCGTTTGGCCCATTCTTGGCGATGGGCGGTGCGTTCGGGTGGTTCTTCGGGCCTCAGATCCTCGACGCGTACCTTCGAATCGGCGCCTGAACTCCTTCCGCGGAAACTGCGTAATCGCCGCACGTGCGCCATCTCTGCAAACGTTCAGCTTGCTAGCTTTGGCTTGGTGCGTCAACGGTTGCGCTGCACCGCCTCAAGTGACTGGGGCACCAGACCGATAGCTGCCGGGACCCGAAGCGAGGAATGACCACCCATGGCCACTGCTGCCGTAGGACTCGATATCACGCCCACCGCACTCGTTGCCGTATCGCTGCGCAAGAAGGGCCGCGCATACGGGATTGCGACCCACGCGGAGACACCACTTGCACCCGGCATCGTTGCTGACGGTGAGGTGCTGGACGCCGACGCGCTCGCGGACGCGATTCGTGCCTTCTGGGCCGAACACGGCATCAAGGAGCGCACGGTTGCCGTCGGCATCGCCAACCAGCGCTGCGTGACGCGCATCATCGAGATGCCGCGTATCAAGAGCTCGAAGCAGCTTCGTGAAGCGCTGAGCTTCGAAGTCGCCGACAACCTTCCCATTCCGATTGAAGAAGTCATCTGGGATCACCACACCGTGGCTCGCTGGAAGGATGCAGATTCTGGTGGCGAGAAGGAGCGGCACGTCGTCGTCATGGCCTATCGCGAATCGGTCGAGGGGTACCGAGATGCAATCGTGCGGGCGGGCCTGAAGGTCGCTCGCATCGACCTCGCGGCATTCGCGCTCATGCGCGCAGGGCTACCTGCCGTGAAGCTTGCACTCCTGAGCGAGGGCGACGAGGCTCCGGCCGAATCGATCGTTGCGTTGCTCGACGTGGGCCCGACCACGACGAACGTGGTCATTTCCCGAGACGGCATCTGCGAGTTGAATCGCATGGTTGCTTTTGGCACCCAGCACTTCACACAGACCCTCGTCGAGCAGTTC
>NZ_JACMOM010000208.1 GCF_014378035.1 Aeromicrobium sp.
ACGGCATGAGCGGGCGCGCGTACAACCCACGATTCATGTTCAGCTGGCCCAACGCGAAGTCGGCGGTGATGGGTCCGGCGCAGCTCGCCGGCGTCATGTCGATCGTCGCCCGGGGTGCCGCTGAGTCCAAGGGCGTCGCGTACGACGAGGAGGGCGATGCACAGATGCGTGCCTACATCGAGACGATGATCGAGGAGCAGTCGCTCGCCTACTTCACGTCCGGGATGCTCTACGACGATGGCGTGATCGACCCCCGGGACACCCGATCGATCCTCGGCATCTGCCTCAGCGCCATCAACACGCGTGCCGTCAAGGGCGCCGAAGGCTACGGAGTGTTCCGCCTGTGAGGCGCGCGGCTCGCCCCTCGCCGCCCCAGCGGCCCGTACCCCACCGCTGCTGGGCTTCGCCCAGGCGCCTGCCTGCGCTCGCTCGGCCCATGGTTGCGTCTTTTCAGGACTTTCGAGGAGTTCTCTCATGATCACCTCTGTTCTGGTTGCCAATCGGGGGGAGATCGCCCGGCGGGTGTTTCGGACCTGCCGCGACCTTGGCATCGCCACCGTGGCCGTCTTCTCGGATGCCGACGCCTCTGCGACCTTCGTCGCCGAGGCCGACCTCGCGGTGCGCCTGCCGGGCAACGCGCCGTCGGACACCTACCTGCGCGGCGACCTCGTCATTGCCGCGGCGCTCAAGGCCGGCGCCGACGCGATACATCCCGGCTATGGCTTCCTGTCCGAGAACGCGCAGTTCGCCCGAGACGTCCACGCCGCCGGGCTGACGTGGATCGGTCCCGCGCCGGCGACGATCGACGCGATGGGATCGAAGATCCGGGCCAAGGAGATCATGTCGGCGGCGGGCGTGCCGATCCTGTCGGTCGACGTCTCCAGCGTCACCGCTTCGGACGGCGAGGGCTGGAGTGGTCCGCTGCTCGTCAAGGCGTCATCGGGTGGCGGTGGGCGCGGCATGCGCGTCGTCACCGACCCTGCCAGCCTCGACAACGAGCTCGCCGAGGCAGCCGCGGAGGCGCTCTCGGCATTCGGTGACGGCACCGTGTTCGTCGAGCCCTACGTGCCGACCGCTCGCCACATCGAGGTTCAGGTCCTGGCCGACACCCACGGCACCTGCTGGATCGTCGGCGACCGTGACTGCTCGATCCAGCGCCGCCACCAGAAGGTTGTCGAGGAAGCGCCCGCCCCCGCCGTGAGCGAGACCGTGCGCAGGTCGCTCCACGACGCGGCCCGCGCGGCGGTCGAGGCGGTCGACTACGTCGGCGCCGGCACCGTCGAGTTCCTCGTCGCCGACGCGCACCTCGACGACGGCTCGGTCTACTTCCTGGAGATGAACACGCGGCTCCAGGTCGAGCACCCCGTCACGGAGGAGATCTTCGGCATCGACCTCGTCGCAGAGCAGATCCGGGTAGCCGAGGGCGAGGCGCTCGGTGACGGGCCCTCGTCACCGCGGGGCCATGCCATCGAAGTGCGCCTCTACGCCGAAGATCCCGCTGACGACTGGCAGCCTCAGACCGGCACGATCCGCGCCTTCGAGGTGGCCGGAGACGTGCGCGTCGACTCGGCGGTCGAGGCAGGGTCGGTCGTCGGCATCCACTACGACGCGATGATCGCCAAGGTCGTGGCACACGGCGACGGCCGCGGCCACGCGATACGTGTCCTCGCCGACGCGCTGCGGCGCACCCGCCTCCATGGGGTCGGCACCAACATCGATCTGTTGAGGTCGATCCTGCGTGATGAGGAGTTCGTGGCCGCGCGCGTCCACACAGCGTTGCTCGACGAGCGGCTCGAGCAGTGGATGACGCCGCGTCTCGACGACCGCGCCACGCGCATGTCGGCGCTGGCCGCGGCCCTGGCCGAGGCGTGCACCGCGACGGCCACCGCCACGGTGCTCGGTCGCATCCCGACGGCCTACCGCAACGTGCCCAGCCAGGCTCGTACCCGCACGTACGAGCCCAACCTGACTGTCTCGTACAGCGCGGGCTTCGTGCAGCACGACCTCGACGACGTCGTCGTCGTCAGCGCGACCCCGGCCCGGGTGGTACTCGCCGACGACGGCGGGACCGCCACGGACGAGGTGGAGGTCGGCCCCGGTTGGGTCGACGTCGACGGGCCGCAGGGCTCGACGACGCTGACGCCGGTGCCGCTGTTCGTCGACCCGGCAGACGTCGTCGCCGAGGGTTCGCTGCTGGCGCCGATGCCGGCCGCTGTCATCAGCGTGTCCGTGGTCGACGGCCAACAGGTCGACAAGGGCGACGTCATCGTCGTCCTGGAAGCCATGAAGATGCAGCACACCATCACCGCGCCGACCGCCGGAGTCGTCACCGAGCTCACCGTCGCGGCGGGCGCTCAGGTCGAGTCCGGGGCAGTGCTCGCCGTCATCGTCATCGAAGCAGAAGGAGACCAGTCATGAGCATCGCTTTCACCGAGTCCGAGGAGCGCATCGCACTGCGCAAGGCCGTCGCCGACCTCGGCACCAAGTACGGACGCGACTACTTCGAGGAAGCCGCCCGCACCGGCAAGAAGACCACTGAGCTGTGGTCCGAGGCCGGCAAGCTCGGTTACCTCGGTGTGGCCATCCCGGAGGAGTTCGGCGGTGGCGGTGGCGACATCGGCGACCTTGCCGCGGTCTGCGAAGAGCTCGCCGCGGCTGGCAGCCCGCTGCTGCTGATGGTCGTCTCGCCCGCGATCGTGGGCACGATCATCAATCTCTACGGCACCGACGACCAGAAGCATCGGCTGCTCCCCGGCCTCGCCGAAGGCACATCAACGTTCGCCTTCTCGATCACCGAGCCCGACGCCGGGTCGAACTCGCACAAGATCATCACGACTGCCTATCGAAGCGAGGACGGTTGGCGTCTCACGGGTACCAAGACCTACATCTCGGGGGTCGATGAAGCGAGCGCCGTGCTGGTCGTCGCGCGCACCGAGGACGCGAGGACGGGCAAGCTCAAGCCGGCCCTGTTCCTCGTGCCGACCGACTCCGAGGGTTTCACGTACCAGGAGATCGACATGGGCATCGTGTCGCCGGAGAAGCAGTTCACGCTGTTCTTCGACGACGTCCTGATTCCGGCGGACGCACTGATCGGCAGCGAGGACGCCGGCATCGACCAGCTGTTCGCGGGCCTCAACCCCGAGCGAATCATGGCGGCGTCCTTCGCGCTCGGCACCGCCCGACTCGCCCTCGCCAAGGCGTCGGAGTATGCCAAGCAGCGCGAGGTGTGGGACGCGCCGATCGGCTCCCACCAGGCGATCGCCCACCCGCTGGCGCAGTCGTACATCGAGATCGAGATGGCTCGCCTCATGACGCAGAAAGCCGCAGCCCTGTATGCCGCGGGCGACGTCATGCGCGCCGCAGAGGCGGCCAACATGGCGAAGTACGCCGCCGGTGAGGCCGTGTGCAACGCGGTCGACCGGGCCATCCAGACCCACGGTGGCAACGGTCTGGCCACCGAGTACGGTCTGGTGCAGATGCTGGCCGGATCGCGGCTCTCCCGCATCGCGCCGGTCAGCCGCGAGATGGCACTCAACTTCGTGGCCCAGTTCTCCCTGGGTCTCCCCAAGTCCTACTAACCACCCGCCTTCCCGCTGAGTGTGACGTTTCTGCGGTCTTGTGGTCGATCTGACCGCACAAACGTCACACTCAGCGAGGGCTGAAGGGATCGTCATGAGTGCGCTCGTCCATCTTGTTGTTGCCGAGCAGGTGGCAACCGTCACGCTCGACAGCGATCACAACCGCAATGCCCTCAGCAGGCAGCTGGTCAGTGAGCTGTCGGCGTGCCTCGCCGCAGCCGACGACAGTGACGCACGCTCGATCCTGATCCGCTCGGTCGGCAGAGTCTTCTGCTCGGGTGCCGACATGGCGGAGGCCGCAGACGGTGGCATGGCCGACGGCGCCCGCACAGTGGTCGCGCTGCAGCGTCAGATCGCCACTGCGACCAAGCCGGTCGTCGTCGAGCTGAGTGGACCGGTGCGTGCCGGTGGTCTGGGCATCATCGGAGCGGCCGACATCGTGATCGCTGCCGAGTCGGTGACGTTCCAGCTCACCGAGGTACGCCTCGGGCTGGCAGCAGCGATCATCTCGGTCTCCCTGATCCCCCGATTCACCGACCGTGCTGCCTCCGACCTGTTCCTCACGGCGAGGAAGTTCGACGCAGCGGAGGCCGCCACCGTCGGGCTCATCACGCGGGCCGTGCCGGACGGTGACCTCGCCACCGAGGTCGCCGCCGTGCTCGCCGACCTCGCCAAGGCACACCCGCAGGGTCTTCGTGAGAGCAAGAAGATCCTGAACCACGACCTGGTCGCACGCATCGACGCGCACGGTGCCGACATGGCGGCGAGATCGGCCGAGCTGTTCGCCAGCGACGCGGCTCGCGAGGCGATGACAACCTTCCTTGCGAAGAAGGCCTGACGCGGCCCGGCCGTTCCTGTAGACCTGCGGCCTGCTGAAACGTCAGGCGGCACTGATCACCAAGACGGCGACTGCGCAGGCGCGGGTGCAATCCGCACACCCACCTGAGACGTCCCTGACGATGAGCGGCCGGAGGGCTACTGTCACCCCATCGGGGGCAACCCTCGTGGTCCACCACAGAGGAGATGCGATGCGACACGCCTTGAGGCTGATCGTCGTGGCTTTGTTGGCAGCGCTGTTCGGGCTCGTCGCGTTGCCAGGGGGCGTGGCGGGTGCCGCCGCACCGAGCCGGGCGACGGGTGACAAACCGGTGATCCGCGTCGGCACGGAGGGCGTCTACCCGCCGTTCTCGTTCCATGATGCGACCACGGACGACCTCACCGGCTACGACATCGAGGTCATCAAGGCCGTCGCCAAGAAGGCGGGCTGGAAGCTGGAGTTCGTCGAGACGACCTTCGACGCGATCTTCACGGCACTGGAGTCCAAGCGCATCGATGTCATCGCCAACCAGGTGACCCTCAACCCCGAGCGCAAAGCCAAGTACGGCCTTGGCACGACCTATACCTACTCGCGCGGCGTCATCGTGGTCAAGACCGGCGTGAAGGGCATCAAGACGCTCAAGGACATCAAGGGCAAGGTCGCCGCGGAGTCGATCACGACAAGCTGGGCTGATGTCGCCCGCAAGGCCGGCGCCAAGGTGCAGGCAGTCGAGGGCTTCTCACAGGCCGCGGCGCTCGTCGAGCAGGGCCGGGCCGACCTGTTGATCAATGACAACATCGCTGCGCTCGACTATCTCAACACGACAGGCTCCAAGGGCATCGAGATCGTCGGCAATGCCGGTGACGAGGTCAGCGAACAGGTGCTGGCGTTCCGCAAGAGCGACACTGCGCTGCTCGCGCAGTCCAACAAGGCGCTCGCCGAGCTGAAGGCGGACGGGACCCTTGCCAAGATCTCCGAGAAGTACTTCAAGACCGATGTCTCGGTCGCTGGCGGTGGCGCCGCCGATCTCTCTGGTGGCCGCAAGCAGCGGAGCGATCTTGAGGTCACCAAGGACGCTGCGGGGCCGATGTTCAAGAAGCTGCTGATCGTCACCATCCCGATCACGGCCATCAGCTTCGCGATCGGTCTCGTCCTTGCCGTAGCAGCGGCTCTTGCGCGCATCTCCGGAAACAAGATCCTCAGTGGCATCGCGCAGTCCTACATATCAATCATCCGCGGCACGCCTTTGCTGGTGCAGCTGTTCATCGTCTTCCTCGGCTTCCCCCGTATCGGCATCACGCTCTCGCCGTGGACCTCGGCGATCCTCGCGTTGAGCCTCAATGTCGGCGGCTACGCGGCCGAGGTCGTGCGCGCGGCGATCTTGTCGGTGCCCAAGGGCCAGTTCGAGGCGGCGTCGACCGTCGGCATGGGGTACTGGAAGACGCTTCGGCGCATCGTCTTCCCGCAGGCCTCCCGCATCGCGGTGCCTCCCTTGTCGAACACCCTGATCTCGTTGCTCAAGGACACCTCGCTGCTGGCGGTCGTCACGCTCACTGAGCTGACGCGTCAGGCTCAGTTCGCGGCAGCCAACAGTCAGGCCTACCTGCCGCTCTACCTGCTCGCGGCGCTCTACTACTGGGTCGTCTGCGTCGGCCTCTCCTCCGTCCAGGGAAGACTCGAAACCCGACTGAACAGGTTCGTGGCCACATGACCGACATCCAGAAGACCCTCGACCCGATGGGCGACCTGCGGGTGCGCGCGATCGGCATCGAGAAGTCGTTCGGCGACAACCACGTGCTGCGCGGCATCGACTTCGAAGCGGTCGCCGGCACCACGACAGTGCTGCTGGGGCCATCGGGCTCGGGCAAGACGACGATCCTGCGGGCACTGAACGTGCTCGACCGACCCGACGGCGGCACGATCCAGATCGACGACGTCCTGGTCGACTTCGACACCCTGCCCGCCAAGGGACGGGTCGCCAAGGAGCAGATCTTCCGACTGCGCGCGCAGAGCGGCATGGTCTTCCAGTCACACAACCTGTTCCCGCACAAGACCGTGCTCGAGAACGTCATCGAGGGTCCGGTCCAGGTGCAGAAACGTCCGCGCGACGAGGCCATCGCGGATGCCCGTGAGCTGCTCGAGCAGGTCGGGCTGAGCGAGAAGGCTGACCAGCACCCCTTCCAGCTGTCGGGCGGTCAGCAGCAGCGGGTCGGCATCGCGCGGGCGCTCGCGCTCAAACCTCGGGTCATGCTGTTCGACGAGCCGACGTCTGCGCTCGACCCCGAGCTTGTCGGCGAGGTCCTGTCGGTCATCAAGGACCTTGCGCACCAGGGCTGGACGACGGTGCTGGTGACGCACGAGATCCGCTTCGCCGAGCAGGTCGCCGACCAGGTGCTGTTCCTCGACGGTGGAGTCGTCGTGGAGCGAGGGACGAGTGCCCAGTGCATCGGCGATCCGCAGGAGGAGCGCACCCAGCAGTTCCTCAAGCGAATCCTCGACCCGACCTGACGGTGCTTCGGCGTGGCACAGGCGCAGATCAGGACGCTCGACCGCCAAGCTCGGCAGCGGCAGCGGCGACCCGCTGCGGAATATTTCGGCCACGCCTTAGACTTGTGTGTTCCCTAGTACGGGTGAAGGAGTCGGGTGACCTCGGACAGTGCGGCACGACGTGAGATGCAGGCTGGGCAGGCTTTTGTCGACACCGTCTACGAGCGTCTCGACGCATCCGCGAAGGTGGCACGGTCCCTCGTCGTCGAGGGCATGGCGCGCGGACACGTCGGCAACGAAGGCGGTCTGGTCGAGCGCGATGCCATGGTCTACCAGGCCTCGCGGCGTCTGTCTGCCCTCAACGCCGCGCACGACGGTCTGGTGTTCGGTCGCCTGAACCTGCGCGACGGGCAGTCGCGCTACATCGGACGCATCGGCGTGCGTGATGCCGAGCGCGAGATCCTGCTGATCGACTGGCGTGCGCCCGCTGCCGCGATCTTCTACCAGGCCACAGCCCAGGAGCCCGCCGGTGTCGTCCGCCGACGCGTCCTGCGGTGTGCCAATGACAAGGTCATCGGCATCGAGGACGACCTCCTCGACGGCGACAACGCACCCGACGACCTCGTCATCGTCGGCGAGGGAGCGTTGCTCGCGAGCCTGAGCCGGGCGCGCGACAGCTCGATGCACTCCGTCGTCGCGACCATCCAGAAGGAGCAGGACGAGGCGATCCGTGCGCCGAGCCGTGGTGCAACCACGATCGGTGGAGGCCCGGGTACGGGCAAGACGGTCGTCGCGCTGCACCGCGCGGCCTACCTGCTCTACACCGACCGGCGCCGGTTCGAGTCCGGCGGTGTGCTCGTCGTGGGCCCTTCGACGGTGTTCATGAACTACATCGAGAGGGTGCTGCCGAGTCTCGGTGAGACGAGCGTGACACTGCGTTCGCTGGGTGAAGTCGTCGATGGTCTGAGTGCCGCCCGCCACGACGAGCCGGTGGCTGCCGCGGCCAAGGGTTCGTCGCGCATGACGGCGTTCCTCGCGCGGGCTGCTGCCGGGCCCATGCCTGGCTCGCCCACCGACTTCCGCTACTTCTACAAGGACGACGTGCTGCGGCTCGGGACCCCGCAGCTCGACCACATCCGCCGCAACCTGCTCTCCGGCGGCAAGCGCAACCGCGCCTACGACAAGGCGCCGGCGGCGATCGTCGACGCACTGTGGCGGCAGGTCTCCGGCGAGCGCGCCCTCGAGAAGGGGCGGGCCGAGTTCGTCGACACCATCACCACGGACGACCGCTTCGTCGACTTTGTCGAGGACTGGTGGCCGCCGGTCGAGCCCATCGACGTGTGGCGCATCCTGCCCGACGTCATCGAGTCGCTCGCCCGCGGCGCCTTCAGCCCCGTCGAGCTCGCAGCGCTGAAGGCTTCCTGGGCTGCTGAGGAGCCCAGCATCGAGGACGTGCCGCTGATAGATGAGCTGCGCTACGTCGTGGGCGAAGTCCCGGCGGACAACGGTGACGATGACGACGCACCCAAGCAGCTCATGAGCTTCGAGCGACGCGAACGTGAAGATCGTGACGACCGGTTCATGTCGACGCAGAGCATCGAGGACGACGGCTTTGCGCACGTGCTCGTCGACGAGGCACAAGACCTCTCGCCGATGCAGTGGCGCATGCTCGGTCGGCGCGGCCGCTACGCGAGCTGGACCATCGTCGGAGACGAGGCGCAGTCGTCCTGGCCGCATCCGCAGGAATCGGCGCGCGCCCGCACGCTCGCGCTGGAGGGCAAGCCCGAGCACGCCTTCCGACTGTCGACCAACTATCGCAACTCTGCTGAGATCTACGACCTCGCTGCCAAGGTGGCGGCGATCGCGGTACCCGACCCCGACCTTCCCGATGCGGTCCGCCGCACCGGTGATTCCCCGGTGCACCACCTCGTCGTCCTCACGTCGCTGGCGCGCACGGTGCGCGAGAGTGCCACCGAGATCTTGTCCAGGGTCGACGGCACGGTGGCCATCGTGGTCCCGACCGCGCAGCTCCTGACCCGGCGCGCAGAGCTGGCGGATCTCCTCAGCGAGCACACCGACCGGCTCCGTCTGCTCGATGGGCTCGACACCAAGGGTCTGGAGTTCGACGGCGTCGTCGTCGTCGAGCCCGATGACATCACCGAGGAGTCTGCTGCCGGCTGGCGGACCCTCTATGTCGTCCTGACGCGCGCGACCCAGCTGTTGATCACAGTGGGCACGACCGAGCGGTGGACCAGCCGATTAGCATGAGCCGGTTCCTCACGCTCCTGTCGCTGGTCATCATCGCGGTCGGCGTGGCCCTGCCGACTGCCTACACGACTTTCGTACACAGTCAGCGCGACATCGTGATCGGGGCGCACGACGCCACGATCCAACCTGACTTCAGCGGATATGCCCACATCGACTTCGGGCCGCTGATCCCCCGTGTGCGGCTCCCGACGGACGCACCGCTGGGCATCGGCGGCACCGTCAACCTCGGTGACAGCCAGGTGACGAAGCTCGACCAGCTTGTCGCACGCGACGCCGTCATCGCCAGCCAGCCGAAGGGTGAGATCGCGGCCGCACGTACGTCGATCATCTCGATGCTGGTCGAGGCAGCGCTGCGGGCTCTCGGCACGGCGTTGCTGGTCGTGATCGCGTTGGTGCTCGCGTGGCGGGCGATCGGTCCTGAGAGGCGCAGAGTGCTCCTTGCCTCGGCGAGGCGGCCGAGTACCCGGCAGGTGGTCGGGTCGGCCGCGCTCGGCGTCGTGGTCGTCGGCGCCCTCGTGCTCGTGGCGGTGCCTGAGCGTCCACGCAGCGATTCCTCGACGTGGGTGCCGATCAGCTCGGTGTTTCCGCAGCTGCCCGCCGACGACGTGCTCGACCGGCTGGAGATCGCCGAAGGTGCGTCGACCACGGGGGGCAAGGCGCTCATCGAGGGAGCTCTGTCGACCTACCGCCAGTCGGTCACGTTCTACGGCCGGCTCGCGGAGCGAGCTGGCACCGTCGACGTGCGCACGCCGCTGGCCGGTGAGACCACGGCTCTCGTCGTGACCGATCGGCACGACAACATCGGCATGGACCCGGTCGCCCGGACGATCGCGAGACGGGCGGAGGCGACGATGCTGATCGACCTCGGCGATGACACGTCGAACGGTGCGAGCTGGGAGGCGTTCAGCATCAACTCGCTAGCCCGCGAGTTCCGTGGACTCGACGTTGTCGCCGTCGCCGGCAACCACGACCAAGGCACGAGCGTGGTCGGCCAGATGCGCGACAAGGGCTTCGGGGTGCTGAACGGCAAGCCGGTCACAGCCGGCGGTGTGCGGTTCCTGGGTGGCAGCGACCCGCGCAGCTCGGGCCTGACTGCCGGCTACACCGGCAACGAGTCCGACAACATCGCCGCGATCACGGCACAGGACCAGGCCCTGACAGAGGCGGCGTGCAAGGAGGGCGATGTCAGCGTCCTCGCGGTGCACAGCCCGTCGTCGGCCAAGAAGGCCGCAGCATCAGGGTGTGTCGACCTCGTGCTGTCCGGGCACCTGCACCGCCAGGTCGGGCCGACCTCCGGCACGGGTCTGAACGGGCGCAGCACGGTGACACTGACCACGGGTACCGCCGGCGGGGCGGTCTACGCGTTCGCGCTGGGCAGCAAGCTTCGCCGGTCGGCGCAGGTCACGATCGTCACCTTCGCTGGCGGCAAGCCGGTCGGGTTGCAGCCCGTCAACTTCGAGCCGGGTGGGCTGATCAAGGCCGCCGACTACATTCCCGTGGTCACCTCGCCCCGCTGAACAGTCGTGCCGTCAGCGGCAGCGAGCCAGGATGAGCTCGGCGTACACACGCGCACAGGTCACGACGTCATCGATCAGCACGTGCTCGTCGATGGCGTGAGCATTCAGGATGGCGCCCGGACCGTACTGCACGGTGGGGATGCCGGCGTGGGCATACTGCCGCAGGTCGGAGCCGTAAGAGGCGCCAATGAGAGCCGGTTGCGGTTGACCGGCGGCCACGACCGCTGCCGCAACCTGGTCGCCGAACGGGGGCCCCTCCGGGAGACGCCCGGCAGAGAAGTGCCCACCCGGCCACGTCACCGAGGGTGGGTTGGAGGCAAGCCAGGGGTCGGCGGCGGCGGCACCGGCGATGGCGTGCTCGAAAGCGGCCTTGGCATCGTCGAACGATTCGCCGGGCATGACTCCGTAGCGGCCTTCGGCGACCAGCTGATCGGGGACGGTGCTGGCCCAGTCGCCCGCGCGCAGGATGCCGACGTTGATGGGCCACGGCATGGGTCCGAACGGGGCCGGCGGCCCCGCGTTGCGTCGGGCCTCGAGCTCAGCGAGGCTGCGGTGCACGACGCTGAAGGCATCGATCGCGCTGTGGCCGGCGCTGCGCATCGAGCCGTGGGTCGCGCGGCCCTGCACCTCGACGCGGAACGTGAGCGACCCGGCGTTGGCCGACACGACCTGCCCCGCGGTGGGTTCGGCGATGACGCACGACTCGCCGGTGTGCCCGCGCCGCAGGGTGGCGAACGTGCCGAGGCCGCCGTCCTCCTCGCCGATCACGGTGTGCACCGCGAACGGCCGCCGAAGGGCGATGTGGCCAACCGCGCGAGCGCCGGCGATGATCGCGACGACTCCACCCTTCATGTCACAGACCCCTCGGCCGTACCACCGGTCGTCGACCTCGCGAACGTTCCAGGGGTCGGCGTTCGTCCACGACTCGGGCTCGCCGGGTGGCACGACGTCGACGTGGCCATTGAGCACCAGCTCCGGGGTGCCCGGTCCGCTGACACCGACGCAGCCCCAAGCCTCGTCGCGCTCGACCTCCTCGCCGGGATAGCCCCCATCGGCCCTCAGCTCGTCGAGGTCGAGCCGCCACTGGTCGACCTCGAGCCCCAGCCCGGTGAGCGTTGCGGCGCACCACCGCTGGACAGCGATCTCGGCGTCGGAGCCGCCGATGCTCGGGATGTTGACGATCTGCGCGAGGTCGCGGCGGATCAGGTCGATGTCAATGTCGATGTCCATGCTCAGGCTCCTGCCCGGGGTGCGCGTGCGATGTCGCCGATCTCACCTGTGGCCACCGCGATCACGACGGCGTACACCTCGGTGGCGTCGTCCGGGAGCAGCCGGGAGCCGTTGGCGCAGCCTGATCGTTGCTGCCGCCTTGTGCCTTGGCGGGCATCTCGAGACCAGTGTCCTGCTCGTCGGTCGACCGAAGCGTCATGCCCATGACGCGACCGTATCTCGGTGGTACCACCCGGGCAACAAAGCCCGGATGCGGTGGGCCGATACTATCGAGGCCTCATGCTCGACGACCTCCTAGCCCAGCCGGCGTTTGCCCTCATCCGGGTGCGCGACTCCGACACCGTCACCCTCATCGGCGGGCCACGCACCGATCTGGAGTCGCTGACCGACATCCCCCTGACGTCTCGCTCTGGCGCTGGCTGGGACCACCTGGTGCTGGTGCCATTCGCCCAGGTGCGCGAACGTGGCTTCGAGGCACACCAGGACGGCACCCCGCTGTCGGCGATCGAGGCGGCCTACTCCGCCGACGTGTCGATCGCCGAGCTCCTGCCGCTCCTGCCGGACGTGGCAATCGAGTTCACCGACCGCGGTGGCTTCGAGACCTCCGACGACGACTACGCCGACATCGTGCGGCAGATCATCGACGACGAGATCGGTCAGGGTGAGGGAGCCAATCTCGTCATCGGCCGCCATTACCGCGCACAGGTCGCTGACTGGGGCCACGAGCGCGCTCTTGCGGTGTTCCGGCGTCTGCTCGAGCGCGAGCGGGGAGCCTTCTGGACGTTCCTGATCTTCACCGGCGACCGCTACCTCATCGGCGCTAGCCCCGAGCGGCACGTCAGCGTCGAGGACGGCCAGGTGCGCATGAACCCCATCAGCGGGACGTTCCGCATGCGCGGCCTCGAGACTCACGCCGACAAGAAGCGTGAGCTGCTGCGGTTCCTCAAGGACGAGAAGGAGATCTACGAGCTCTTCATGGTCGTCGACGAGGAGCCCAAGATGATGTGCGACATCTGCCATGAGGGTGGACTCGTGCTCGGGCCCTACCTCAAGCCGATGACGCACCTCGTCCACACCGAGTACCTCCTGGCCGGGCGCACCCGCCGCGACATTCGTGAGGTGCTGCGCGACTCGATGTTCGCCGCCACCGTCACCGGGAGCCCCGTCGAGAACGCCTGCCGGCTCATCAGGAAGTACGAGCTCGAGGGCCGGGGTTACTACGCCGGTCTCGCGGCGCTGGTCGGGCGCGACGATGACGGCCTGCCGCGTGTCGATGCACCGATCTTCATCCGCACGGCCGACGTCGATCTCGAGGGCAACGTGAAGGTGACGGCCGGCGCCACGCTCGTTCGCGATTCCGACGCGATCCACGAGACCAAGGAGACCTGGGCCAAGGCCTCGGGCATCCTCAGCGCGTTCGGCCTGGTCGAGTCGGCGCCCGAGCCCGTCGAGGGCTTCGATGCGTTCACGCTCGAGGACGAGGTGCTCATCGCGCTCGGCTTGCGCAACCAGAGACTCAGCCAGTTCTGGCTCACCGACCAGTCGGGTGCGGCCCCCGTGCCGTCACTGGTGGGCAAGCGAGTCGTGGTGCTCGACGCCGAGGACGACTTCGTCAACATGCTGTCGCACGTCTTCGGGGTACTCGGCATGAGCACCGACGTCGTCCGTCACGAGGCCTATGCCGACGGCGACCTCGACGGCTACGACCTCGTCGTGGTCGGGCCGGGTCCCGGCGATCCGCGGGAGGTCGACGATCCTCGGATGGCGGTCATGCACCAGGTCGTCGAGGGGCTCCTCGCCACGAAGCGTCCATTCCTCGCGGTGTGCCTCGGCCATCAGGTGCTGAGCCACCAGATCGGCTTCGACGTCGTGTTCAAGGACATCGTGTTCCAGGGCACCCAGAGCAGGCTCACCGTTCTCGACCGGGCTGAGACCGTCGGCTTCTACAACACCTTCGTGGCCCGCGTCCCGGACTCTGGCCTGCCTGACGGTGTGACGGTCGAGACCGACCCCGCCACCGGCGACATCCACCTCGTCGCGGGCCCGCACTACCGCGGGGTGCAGTTCCACGCCGAGTCGATCCTCACCCACAACGGATTCGGCATCCTGCGCGACCTCGTGACCGACCTCATCGGCTGACGTCGCCCACTCGGGGCGGAGTCAGCTCTTGAGCTTGCGCAGGGCGGATGGCTCGTGGGCTGCCCGTGCCCCGGTCTTCTCGCTCTCGACGACGAGCTTCGGCTCGTCCGCCGAGGCCTTCCATCGCTGCTTGGCGAGGGTGAAGTCCTTGGTCCTCTTCTCCACGATCTTGCCCTGTGTGCGTCCCTGCGGGGTGTCCCAGCTGACCCGGTCTCCGACGTTCATGCGTCCAGTCTGAACGAGGATCCGGCTCCCTGCCCGTCGACGCCGCCAGAAGGGCTGGGACGGGCTTGCGCAGGAGGACGCGGTCAGGCCGTGCGGGCCGGTTGCCTCGAACGGAGGCGGGTGATGGCGACGCCGAGGAGGCACAGCGCGCCGCCGACGAAGGCCAACGCCGCGGGGACCTCGTCGAGCACTGCCCAAGAGATGAGGGTGGCAACGGCGGGGACAAGATAGGTGGTGGAGGCGGTCTGGCCGGAGGAGAGCCGCTTGAGCGCGTAGGACCAGGTGCTGAACCCGATGGCCGTCGGGAACACCCCGAGGTAGAGGAGCCACGCGATGTCGTGGGTCGAGGCGCCGCTCACTTCATTCACCAGTGCCGGCGCGAAGGGCAGACACATCACGAGCCCCACGACGCACCCGAGCCACACCGACATGACCGGCGTGATGTGGGTGAGGGCGAGCTTCTGGGCGATGACACCGAAGGCGCAGACCACGGCTGCGAGCGCGCACAGCAGAACGCCTGTGGTGCTGGCGGTCTCGACGGCGCTGGTGTCGCGTCCGGCACCCACCGCGATGATGGCGACGCCGGCGAATGCGACGGCGATGCCGACCAACAGTGGGCGCGGGAAGCCTTCCTTGAGCAGGAAACCGGCGAGCAGTGCCACGAGGGCTGGAGCGATGTTGACGACCAGGGCCGCGGTACCGGCATCCACATGCCGCTCTCCGGCGTTCAGGAAGATGTTGTAGAGGCCGAACCACACGACGCCGTAGATGATGACCAGGCCGAGCGGGCGACCGGAGGGGAAACGGTGTCGGTCGGGGCGAGCGATGGCCGTGAGCACCACCGCGCCGACCACCAGACGGCCGAGAGTGAGCGACCCGGGCGAGAAGGTGTCGCCGACAGCCCGGATGCCGACGAAGGCTGAGGCCCACAGCACTACCGTGACCAGCAGCGCCGGCAGGGACAGGTCACGTTCGGTGTTCACGTGCCAACGGTAGTGACTGCTGCTCGCAATTCACGAGTGAAAATCGGCCATCCTCCCGCGCAATCCCGCCGACCACCCCCGGTGGAGGTGGTCGGCGGGCTGGTGGTGGTGGAGGTCAGCTGCCGAGGTCGCCGCCGTCGGACTGGAGCGTCACGTCTGCCTTGTCCTTCTGGCCGTTGCGCATGTAGGTGATGGTGACCTTCTGGCCGGGCTCGAATCCCCGCACGGAGGCGACGAGCGCCTCGGAGCTGGACACCAGGTTGCCGTTGAGCGAGGTGATGATGTCGCCCTTTTTCAGCCCGGCCTTGTCGCCCGCGCCACCGGAGGTGACTTCCTTGACCTCGGCGCCGATGCCGGTGATGCCGTCGTCGGACACGGCGGGTGAGACCGTGACGCCGATCTTGGCGTGCTGCACCTTTTCACCCTTGACGAGGTGCTTGGAGACGTTCTTGGCGAGGTCGATCGGGATCGCGAAGCCGAGGCCGATCGACCCGGAGGCCGATGGAGAGCCTCCGTTGGAGCGGATCGCGGAGTTGATGGCGATGACCCGGCCCTGCAGGTCGACGAGGGGACCGCCGGAGTTGCCGGGGTTGATCGCCGCGTCGGTCTGGACCGCCGGGAACGTCGGCGAGACGCCGCCCTGGGGAGCGCTGCCACCGTCGGAGGACGTGACGGGCCGGTTGAGCGCCGAGATGATGCCTTGCGTCACGGTGCTCTCGAGGCCGAAGGGCGAGCCGATGGCGACGACCTCCTGCCCGACCTTGAGGTCGGCGGACGTGCCGAGCACCGCAGGGGTGAGGCCGCTCTTGCCTTCCGCCTTGACGACGGCGAGGTCGGTGACGGGATCGCGACCGACGATGCTCGCCTTGGCGTTGGTGCCGTCGTTGAAGGCCACGGTGATGCTGCCCTTGTCGGCAGCGACCTCCACCACGTGGTTGTTGGTCAGGATCTGGCCGTCACTGCTGATGATGATGCCGGTGCCGGAGCCCGATTCGGTGGCTCCCTTGACGTTGATCTGGACGACCGAGGGAAGGACCTTCTGGGCGACCTGTTCGACTGCTCCGGCGGGGGCATTGGTGTTGCTGGTCTTGCCGGTGTCGAGCGAGCTGACGGTGGTGCTGTTGCCATCGCCGTTCTGGTCCTGCACCCACGAACCGCCGTAGCCCGCGCCAGCAGCCAGCACGAGGAAGGCGGTCGCGGCGGCGATCTTGCGCCCGCGCTGCTTCTTGGTCTTGGCTGGCGGCTCGTCGCGAGGCGTGAGCGGTGAAGCGGCTGAGGCGGTGGGCTCGTTCTCGTGGAACGGGGGAAGCGTCTCGGTAGGGGTCGTCGCAGCGGCGGAGGCACCGGTCGCAGCGCCGGGGTGCTCGGACGCCGGGGGGTAGCGGTGCGTGTAGGAGTCGGGCGCAGGCGTGCTGTCAGGCGCGGAGGCCGCAGTGCCGCCAGCCGCGGCGGGCGACTCTGCCTCGACGGGCGTGGGTGCCACCGGGACGGTGGGTTCTGTCGACGAGTCCGATGCTGTGGGCTGCTCGGTCGTCGGCTGATCGACGGCCGGCTCCGACGTCGGGGTCGCTTCGCGCGGCGAGGCGTCAGGCTCGGGCGCGTGTTCTGCTGCAGCGTCACGCTCCGCTGGGGGGACGTAGGGGCGGGCGGCGAACGGATCGTTCGAATCGGTCATAAAGATAGATTCTCGCTTATCTCTGAAGAAGATGTGAGAGGGGAGTGTGAGCGCGACAAGAAAGTGCGGGGTCAACCGTGGTGTGTATCGGGCAGGGTGAGCGTGAAGACCGTCCCAGCACCGGTCTCGGAGGCGACATCGACGGTGCCTCCGTGCCGCTCGGCCGCGCGCTTCACGATCGAGAGACCGAGCCCCGAGCCGGGCAGCGTCCGCGCCTCGCGTGAGCGGTAGAAGCGGTCGAAGATGTGCGGGAGGTCACGGGCCTCGATGCCGGGCCCCTCGTCGGACACCGTCAGGGAGCCGTCGATGAGGCTCACGTGGACGGTGCCTCCGGGCGGCGACCACTTGGTCGCGTTGTCCAGGAGATTGGTGACGGCTCGCTCAAGCAGCTGAGGCTCGCCGAACACCATCCAGGTGTGCAGGTCGAGGTTGAACGTGACGCTCTGCGCGCGAAGGCGGACACGGTCGACCGCCTGTGTGATGACATCGGCGAAGTCGAGTGGCTCAGGGTCGCGACGCATCGGCTCGTCACGGGCCAGCTCGACGAGGTCGCCGACCAACGTGGTGAGCTCCTCGAGCTGGGAGCGGACGTCGCCCATGATCTCGTGTCGCTGCTCGGTGGACAACGACCGCTCGGTGTTGTCGGCGGCCTGCCCGATCAGCTCGATGTTGGTGCGCAGGCTGGTGAGCGGGGTGCGCAGCTCGTGGCCAGCGTCGGCGACGAGCTGGCGCTGGCGCTGCTGTGACGCGTCGAGCGCCTGGAGCATCGAGTTGAACGACGTGGTGAGACGGGCCAGCTCGTCGTGGCCGGTGACCTCGATCGGGGTCAGCTCGGCGGTGCGCGCCACCCGTTCGGTGGCGGCGGTGAGCCTACGGACGGGTCTGAGCCCGTTGGCCGCCACGGCCCAGCCCGCGACTCCGGCCAGCGCAACGCCGGCGAGGCTGCAGAGCAGCAGGATGACCTTGAGGCGTTCGAGCGCGTTCTGGATCGACTCCATCGACTGGGCGATGACCAGCGCCGTGCCCTGACCAGCCGGAACCGCCACCACCCGGTAGGGCGTGGTGCGGATGCTGACGGTGCGCATCGAGCGACGCTGCTCACCGATGGAGACCGCGACCTCGTGGTAGCTGATGTAGGGGGCCGCGTCCTCGGCGTCGGTGCTGGAGAACAGGACGCCACCGCGCACGACCGAGAGCTGGACGTCGGCCACGGCGAGCGCCTCGGCCGGGGTCTGGCGGATCGTCGCCTCGGCAAAGTTGGCGGTGACAGCCGCATTGGCGCGGCGAAGCATCGAGTCGTCGAGCGAGCTCTGGAACTCTGCGCGGACGACCACGAACACGATGGCACTGACGACGCTGAGCGTCGCCGCGACGGCCAGCGTCGTGAGGATGGCGACCCGCAACGCGAGCGTCAGGCGCTCGGTGAGGGGGCGGATCAGACGGTGGAGTGCCTCGATCACGGGGGCGTCTCGCGCAGGACGTATCCGACGCCACGCACGGTGTGCAACAGGCGCGACTCGCCCTCGGCCTCAAGCTTGCGTCGGACGTAGCCGACGTAGACCTCGAGTGAGTTGGCGGTCGTGGGGAAGTCGAAGCCCCAGACCTCCTCGAGGATGAACGACCGCTCAAGGACCCGCTTGGGTCGCTGCAGGAACAGCTCCAGTAGTGCGAACTCCGTGCGTGTGAGGGACAGCGATCGTTGGCCGCGGCTGACGTCACGCGTGACCGGATCGAGGGTGAGGTCGGCGAACACCAGAGGCGCCTCGTCGGGCTCGACGGCCGCCGCACGACTCGACCGGCGAAGCAGCGAGCGCACGCGGGCCAGCAGCTCTTCGAGCGCGAAGGGCTTGGTGAGGTAGTCGTCGGCCCCGGCGTCGAGCCCGTCGACCCGGTCGGACACGGCGTCACGAGCGGTGAGGACCAGGATCGGGACGTCGTTGCCGGCGTTGCGCAGCGCGCGGGTGGCTTCGAGCCCGTCAAGGCGCGGCATCATGACGTCCATGATGATCGCGTCGGGGTTGATCTGCGGTGTCCGTGCCAGCGCCTCGGCGCCATCGGACGCGAGGTCCACGGTGTAGCCGTTGAACTCCAGTGAGCGTCTGAGCGAGTCACGCACGGCACGATCATCGTCGACGACAAGAATGCGCATGGGCACAGTCTGCCTCGTACGGCTGAGACTTCGCTGAGGTCGGCCGGCCCTCAGGCCTCTGCGGCCGACCCGTCGAGCAGCGACCGTGCGGCGTCAGCGGCCCGTGCGCCGTAGGTGCCACCGAACAGCACGGCGTGCACGAGCAACGGGTGCAGCTGGTGCAGAGGGAGGCGTCCGCGCCATCCGGCCGCAAGCGGCCACGCCTCGGTGTAGGCGTCGAGAGTGCGCTGCAGGTGCGGTGCGCCGAAGAGCGCGAGCATCGCGAGGTCGGTCTCGCGGTGGCCGCCGTGGGCGGCCGGGTCGATCAGCCAGATGTCGCCATCCGACCCCCACACGACGTTGCCGGACCACAGGTCGCCGTGGATGCGGGCAGGTTCCTCGGGGTCGCCGGCGAAGTCGTGGATGCGGCGCATCGCCGACTCGATGACGTCGGCCTCCACGGTGGTGAGCGCTCGGCGGTCGACGGCCGCGCGGACGTAGGGCATGACCCGACGCGAGGCGAAGAATTCCGGCCAGCTCGGGAGCGACCGGTTGGGCAGCGGGGCAAGGCCGATGAAGCCGTCGACCGGGCCACCGAAGCAGTCAGCGCCGGCCCGGTGGGTCTCGGCCAGGTCGCGCCCGAAGCGCTCGGCGAGGTCGGCGGTCGGCTTGCCGGGCTCGATCCAGTCGAGGATCAGGCAGTCGTCGGCGACCGCGAGGACGGCGGGGATACGTGCGCCCTTGGCCTCGGCGAGCCACCGCAGCCCGTCGGCCTCACGTGCGAAGAAGCCGTCGGGGGCCTGCGGCCTGGTCTTGATGATCACGCCACGACCGTCGGTGAGCCGAAGCCGTGTGGACGTGCAGATGTCACCGCCGGCCACCGGGGTGGTCGAGACGACTCCGAGGCCGAGGAGCGCTTCCGCCCGGGCGGCGGTCCCTGCCATGCGTGCCATGCCACGACTTTACCGCGTGGGGGTGAGGGCCGGGCCGGAGTTCAGGACAGGAATGGACGGGTGATGTCCAGGTAGAGCCGGACCAGGTGCTCGACGAGGTCGTCACGCTCGACGACGAGCTCGCCGCTGGTGAAGTCCATGATGAGCTGGTTGGTGGCTGCGACGAGTGCGCGGGTGCCCATCATCAGGTCGAGGTCCGACGGCTGCTGGTCGGCAAGGACCTCCCGGGCCTGCACCTCGAGGAGGCTGGCGTAGTTGCGCAGGACCGCCGACCTGCGGGCCTCGAGCGCGCCACCGCGGCCGACCGACTCGACAAGCTGGATGCGGGCGAGGCGGGGGTCATCAGTGAGCGCCATGACGAAGGTCGTGATTCCGGCCTGCACCTGGTCGCCTAGGTCTGCCCCGGCCGACAGGTAGGCCTCGACAGCTGCTTCCTGCACCCGGGCCACGGCGGAGTCGTACACCGCGACGAAGAGCTGCATCCGGTCAGAGAAGTGCTCGTAGAAGTAGCGGTCGGCGAGGCCGGCGTCGGAGGCGATGCCGCGCACCGTGGTTCCGTCGTACCCCGTCGTGCCGATCTGCTGGATGCCAGCGAGGACGAGTCGGTCGCGCCGTTCGCGACGACGGAAGGCGGCGTCCCTGCCGGGCAGGTGGCCTTCGTCGGTGGGGCCTTCGGCAGAACCAGTCAGGTCGGTTGACGTGGAGGTCACCGGTTGGCGACCGGTCCGGTCCCGACCTGCAAGGCCCCGGTGGCGATGTCCGCATCGTCACATTCTTTGTTGGTGGCGTTGGTCGCGCGCCCCATGTTGTTGACGTCGTTGACTGTCACGTCGATGTCCCCCCGAACAAGTCGAGCGGCGCAGATGCGTCACTCGGTGAGACGGACCCTATCCTCTGGCGTCGTGATGACCACCCCGCCGCCGGTCAATCGATCGGCTGCTCGGGTCATCAGCGGGGCGTCATCAGCTCGGGAAGGCGAGCGACGAGCTGGTCGGTCGTCCGCTCGATCATCGCGAGGACATGGCGGAATCCGTCGTCGCCGCCGTACCACGGGTCGGGCACCTCGTTGTCGTTCTCGGACGCCTCCGGGTCGAACTCCCTGAACATGCGCAGCTGGCGGAGTTGCTCGTCGGTGGGGGCCTGGTCAGCCATGTCGAGGTAGTTGCTCGCGTCCATCGCCAGCAGGAGGTCGTACTGGGCGTACCAGTCGGTGTCGAACGTCCGTGCTCGGTGACGCGACGGGTCGTAGCCGGCAGCGCGCAGGACATCGGCCGCCCGACTGTCCATTTTTTCACCCTCGTGCCAGCCGCCTGTGCCGGCCGAGGCCACCTCGACGCGATGGGCAAGCCCCGCCTTCTCGAGACGGTCCTGCAGGACGACGTCGGCCATGGGCGACCGGCAGATGTTGCCGAGGCAGACCAGCCCGACCCGGAACGGTTCCGCGTTCACCGCCGGCGGGAGCTGGTGAATGTCTTGTCGCTCATGAACACGCCGAGCACCGCGTTGACGACCGAGATGACGACCGAGCCGAGCACCGCCCACAGGAAACCGTCGACATGGAACGTGACGTCGAGCTTGTCGGTCACCCATTCGGTGAGCAGGAGCAACAGGGCGTTGATGATGAGCAGCGCGAACCCGAGCGAGATGATGATGAACGGCAGCGACAACGTCTTGACGACCGGTGCGACGAACATGTTGATCGTCGTGAACACCAGGGCGACCAGGGCGACCGCGATGAGGCGCTCGGTCGTGGTGTCGGTCGAGCTGCCGATGTTCATGTGGGTACCGAGCAGGCCGGCGGCGACGGCGAGGGCGGCACCACTGAGAATCCATGCAACGAAGAACTTGGGCATGGGCCGATTGTCGCACTGATGAATCGGGACGCGTGCCACCCGACCGTCGCCCGGACGGTCAACGCCGGCTTGCCTAGGGTTGCGGCAGGGTTGTCTTGATCGTGCGTGAGGTCTGCGCCAGCACGATCCCGGCGAGCACGGCTGCCGCGCCGAGCACTTGCACCGGCGTCAGGGACTCGCGGAACCACGCCCACCCGAGGATGTTCGCGATGACCGGCTCGAGCATCGCGACGACCGTCACGATCGTCGCGGGGAGGTGACGCAGGGCCACCATCTCCAGAAAGAAGGGGACGACCGTCCCGAGCACGATGACGACCCCGATCACGGCCCACGGATTCGCCGAGAAGCCGTCGAGCCGCTCGAGCATGCTGGTGCGGGAGTCGAGGGCCGGAGTCGTCCAGATCGGCTGGATGAGGTTCATCGCGACGGTCGCCACGACAAACGCCCACAGGATGACGCGTAGCGGGTCATCGAAGCCGACGTTGTGCTCGCCGAGGAGGAAGTAGGCCGCGAAGCTGACCGCCGCGAGCAGCGCCATGACGACGCCCAGGCCGTCCAGCCGCACACCGTTCCAGACCTGGCTGACGACGGCGAGCCCCACCACCGAGAGCGCGACCGCCGCCCACATGCGGCCGCGCACGGGCTCCTGGCGGACGAAGCGCACCCACAAAACGACGAGCACCGGCGCGAGGTACTCGATCAGGAGCGCGATGCCGAGGGGAAGCCGGTTGATGGCGACGTTGTACGTCAGCTGCAGGGCCGTGACGCCGACGAGGCCCAGCGCGATGATGAGCAGCAGTGCGGAGCCGCGCGGCCGTCGCAGGGCTGATCGGCGGAAGCAGGCCGCGTACGCGACGAACACGAACGTGGCCCCCGTGATGCGCAGCGTCGTGAACGTCTCGGGGGTCAGGCCGGAGCCCATCGCCACCCTCGACACGCCGCCGTTGAGGCCGAACAGCACCGCCGCGACGATGACGAGCACGTATCCGAGGCGGGGGTTGCGGGCTGGCACCGCCCGATTCTCGCAGCCCCCGATTCCTGAGGTTAGGCTCGGCCCATGAGCAGCCCACGCGCTCGTCGCGCGCTCGACGACATCCCGGTCTACCGGCCCGGAAAGGCCGCCGTGGCGGAGGACCACAAGCTCTCGAGCAACGAGAACCCGTATGGCCCGCTCCCCGGTGTGACGGCCCGCGCAGCAGCCGAGCTCGACCGCATCAACCGCTACCCGGATGCGGGGATGACCGACCTCTACGCCGCGTTGTCGGCACGGTTCGATCTGTCGCCCGACCACTTCGCGGCCGGCACCGGGTCGGTCGCTGTGCTGTTCGCACTGCTCAACGCGCACTGCGAGACTGGCGACGAGATCGTGTACGCATGGCGGTCGTTCGAGGCCTACCCCATTGCCGTCGACCTGACGGGGGCAACGGGGGTGCGCGTGGCGCTGCGTCCTGACGCGACGCACGACCTCGCCGCGATGTCGGCAGCCGTCACCGACCGGACCCGTGTCGTGATGGTGTGCACGCCCAACAACCCCACCGGCCCGGTTGTGTCTGCGGATGACCTCGCTGTCTTCCTCGACTCGGTGCCCGAGCGGGTTCTCGTGGTGGTCGATGAGGCGTACGTCGAGTTCGTCCGTGACCCCGGCGGCGCCAGCGGGCTCACCGCTCTCGCCGCCCACGACAACGTCGTGGTGCTGCGGACGTTCTCCAAGGCCTACGGTCTCGCCGGCCTGCGGGTGGGCTACGCGATCGCCCGCCCCGAGGTGGCCGAGTCGATCCGCAAGGCGACGCCGCCCTTCTCCGTCACCGACGTCGCGCAGGCCGCTGCTGTCGCGTCGCTCGACTCCCAGGTCGAGCTCGACCGCCGGGTCGAGTCGATCGTGCAGGAACGCGTCGTGATGGTCGCTGCGCTGCGAGCTCAGGGCTGGGACGTGCCAGAAGCGGAGGGCAACTTCGTGTGGCTCGCGCTCGGCGACGACGCGGTCGACTTTGCTGTGGCGTGCGATCCGGTCCCGGTGCGCCCCTTCGCCGGCGAGGGTGTGCGCATCAGCGTGGGATCCCCGGAGGTCAACGCGACGTTCCTTGGGCTGGCGGCTGCGTGGCGTGAAGCGCACCCGAGATGACCCGGACAAGCGGATGAGATCGCAGTCAACGTGGGAGATCTTTGCGTCGGCGGTGCTCACCACCGCCACCGACTCCGAGCGCCGCCTGCCATCTGGTCATCCCGCTGCCCTGGTCGTCATGTCCTGCCCGGCCGCTGCGCCGTTCGTCGTCCGAGGGCGATGAGAGAGGATGGCGCTCCACGGGTTACGGTGGACTCAGATGTGACGCCAGTCACTTCCATGCGGTCATCCCGTCCGACACCCCTGTGACACCGATGACCCGCATCTTCGACATCGGCGTGGAGACCCTGCTGCCGGTTGATTGAGGGAGTCGAATGACCTTGTCAATGCCCGATACGTACGTTGCCGACGATCCTGCCGGAGTGTTTCCGCTCGTGCAGCTCCTGACGCCGGAGGGCCAGCGCGTCGCCCACCCGGAGTTCTCCTACGACGGCGACGACGACAGCATCCGCGACTTGTACCGCGACCTTTTCCTGATGCGTCGTATCGACTTCGAGGCCCACGCCCTGCAACGTCATGGCGAGCTCGGGTTGTGGGCCCCTGCCCAGGGCCAGGAAGCCGCCCAGATCGGCTCGGGGCGCGCACTGCGCCCGCAGGACTTCGCATTCCCGACCTACCGCGAGCACGGAGTCGCGCTGTGCCGCGGCGTCGACCCCGCCCTGCTCCTCGGCCTGTTCCGCGGCGTCGAGCTGGGTGGTTGGGACCCCGCGGAGCACGGGTTCGCGCTCTACAGCATCGTCATCGGTGCGCAGACCCTGCACGCCACCGGATACGCCATGGGCCTGACACTCGATGGCGAGGTCGGCCGCGGTGACCCTGAGCGCGATGCCGCCGTCATCGCCTACTTCGGCGACGGCGCCACGAGCCAGGGCAGCGTCAACGAGGCCTTCGACTGGGCGGCCGTCTTCAACGCCCCCGTCGTGTTCTTCTGCCAGAACAACCAGTACGCCATCTCAGCCTCGACCGACCGCCAGACGCGGGGTCCGATCGTCCAGCGCGCGGGTGGCTTCGGCTTCCGCGGCATCCGCGTGGACGGCAACGATGTGCTGGCCTGCCACGCCGTCACCTCCGCCGCGATGCAGAAGGCGCGCGACGGCGAGGGGCCCACCCTCATCGAGGCGTACACCTATCGCATGGGTGCCCACACGACGTCCGACGACCCGACCCGCTACCGCGAGGCTGCCGAGGTCGAGACGTGGAAGCTCAAGGACCCGATCGAGCGCGTCAAGCGCTACCTGCTGGTGCAGGGCACCCCGGCGGAATTCTTCGAGAGGCTCGAAGCCGAGGCGGAAGAGCTCGGCACGCACCTGCGGGCGGCCTGCAAGGCATTGCCCGAGCCTGACCTCGCCGCGCTCTTCGACGCAGTCTATGTCGAGGGCACCCCCGAGCTCGCCGAGCAGAAGGCCCAGTACATCGCCTTCCGTGACAGCCTCGAGCCCGACACCGACGATGCCGAAGGGAGCCACGCATGACCACGATGCCGCTCGGCAAGGGCCTCAACGCTGGCCTGCGCGCCGCGATGGAGGCCGACGACAAGGTGCTCATCATGGGTGAGGACGTCGGCCGGCTCGGTGGCGTCTTCCGCACCACCGACGGCCTGCAGAAGGACTTCGGCGACAGCCGCGTCATCGACGCTCCGCTGTCGGAGGCCGGCATCCTCGGCACCGCCATCGGCATGACGTTCCGCGGTTACCGGCCCGTGCTCGAGATCCAGTTCGACGGCTTCGTCTACCCCGCGTACGACCAGATCGTCAGCCAGGTCGCCAAGATGCACTTCCGCAGCAAGGGGGCGGTCACGATGCCCATCGTCATCCGCATCCCGTTCGGCGGCGGCATCGGCGCCGTCGAGCACCACTCCGAGAGCCCCGAGGCGCAGTTCGCCCTCACGGCAGGCCTCAAGGTCGTCGCGTGCTCCAACGCCAACGACGCCTACTGGATGATCCAGCAGGCCATCGCGAGCGACGACCCGATCGTGTTCATGGAGCCCAAGCGGCGCTACTGGGACCAGAGCGAGGTTGACCTCGACTCCGAACCCTTCCCGTTGCACGCCTCAAAAGTGGTGCGTGAGGGGTCCGACGCGACGCTCATCGCCTACGGTCCGATGGTCAAGACGTGCCTGCAATCAGCCGAGGCGGCCGTCGCCGACGGGCTCGACCTCGAGGTCATCGACCTTCGCACGTTGTCGCCGCTCGACCTCGACCCGGTGTTCGACTCCGTGCGCAGGACCGGGCACGCAATCGTCGTCCACGAAGCCGCGCAGACCCTCGGCCTCGGCGCCGAGATCTCGGCGCGCATCACCGAGAAGTGCTTCTACTCCCTTGAGGCGCCAGTGCTGCGCGTCACCGGCTACGACCTGCCTTATCCGCCGAGCCGCATCGAGGAGGAGTTCCTTCCCGGGCTCGACCGAGTGCTCGATGCCGTCGACCGATCCCTTGCCTTCTAGATCTCAGGAATAGTGAGTACCGCATGAGTGAATTCAAGCTTCCCGACGTCGGGGAGGGCCTCACCGAGGCCGAGATCGTCACCTGGCGTGTATCCGTCGGCGACACCGTGAAGGTCAACGACCTCCTGGTCGACATCGAGACGGCCAAGTCGATCGTCGAGCTGCCCAGCCCTTACGAGGGGGAGGTGCGGGAGCTGCTGGTGGCCGAGGGCCAGACCGTCACCGTCGGGACGCCGATCATCTCGATCGGCGGCGAGGTCTCCGACCCCTTCGCCAGGGTCGAGACTGCCGGTGTCATCGCCAACGGCGGGGCCGCTCCGGCTCCCGCCGCCCACGCTGCCTCGTCCGCAGCCGTGTCCACCCCGACAGTCCTTTCCGCTGACCCGCGCGACCTCGTCCCCACGGTCAAGGCAGATGCGCCGGGTGCACCGGCGCGCCAGTCCGTGCTCGTGGGCTACGGCCCGCGCCCCGACTCCGTCACCAGGCGTCGACGCAAGGGTGAGGACGCAGGGCCCCAGAAGGTCGCCTCCGTCGACATCGAGAAGGTCGCCCAGCGGCCCGGCCGATCGCTCGCCAAGCCACCCGTGCGCAAGCTCGCCAAGGATCTCGGCATCGATCTCGACACCGTTCCCACGGCGGGCGACGTCGTCACCCGCGCCGACGTCGAGGGGTTTGCCGCGCTGCGACTCGACGACGACGCGACCCACACCGAGGTCGCCACGACCCGAATCAACGCCAGCGCCGACGACTCGGGCGATGTCCGGGTGCCGATCAACGGCGTGCGAAAGTTCACCGCCGAGGCGATGGTGCGCTCGGCGTTCACCGCGCCGCACGTCACCGAGTGGCTGACGCTCGACGTCAGCCGCACGATGGATCTGGTGCTGCGGCTTCGCAACGACAAGGCGTTCACGGGGCTCAAGGTCTCGCCGACCCTCATCGCGGCCAAGGCCATCTGCCTCGCGATCCGACGCACACCAGAGCTCAACGCGACGTGGGACGACGCCGCGCAGGAGATCGTCATCAAGAAGTCGGTCAACCTCGGCATCGCCGCCGCCACCGACCGCGGGCTCGTCGTGCCCAACATCGTCGATGCCGGCTCGTTGAGCCTGGTCGAGCTGGCCACCGCGCTGGGTGACCTCACCGACACCGCCAGGGCCGGACGCACGCAGCCGGCCCAGATGTCTGGTGGTACCTTCTCGTTGACTAACATCGGCGTCTTCGGTATCGATGCTGGCACTCCGATCCTCAACCCCGGCGAGTCCGGCATCCTCGCTCTCGGTTCGATCGAGCGGCGCCCGTGGATCAACGAGCACGACGAGGTCGTGCCCCGGTGGCTCACCACGCTGGCGCTGAGCTTCGACCATCGTGTGGTCGATGGCGAGCAGGGGTCGCGGTTTCTCGCCGACGTCGCCGCGATCCTGCGCGACCCGGCTCTGGCGCTGACGTACTAGCCCTGACGGACTGGCCAGGGGGGCCTGCACATCAGAGCCGTTCGCCGGCCTCGACCCGCGCTGTGATGGTGTTGCCAGGCGGGGCGAGGGGGCACTGCCAGCGCGGGTTGTAACGGCACGACGGGTGGTAGGCGTAGTTGAGGTCGAGCACGATGTTGTCGCCCTCGCCACCAAGCCACGATCCCTTGGCGGTGTCGAGCAGGTAGCGGCCGCCACCATAGCTGCCGTCGCCCGACGTGCCGTCGCGCAGCGGGATGAAGATGCCCCCGCCGTACTGGTGCAACCACCAGACATCGAGGCCGCCGGCCAAGCCGTCACCGATGCCGGCGGGCAGGTCGACGCGGCCGATGAGCTTCATCGTCAGGGTCCCGTCGTCACCGGCCTCGACCACTCGGTCCTCTGCCGTCCCCGCCTCTGGCACCGTCAGCGCAACCTCGAACCGGAGCGTCGGATCGTACGGCCAGTAGGGAATTCCGCCGTCGCGGATCGGGTCGTCGTCGACCAAGGGCGTCTGCGGGTGGTGCAGGAACATCGCGTCGCGTCGTGCTCGCCAGCGGCTGTGCGCTGCCTCGTGGGCGGTGTCGGCACGCACATCCGCGTACATCTCGTTGGTGCGCCGACGCCAGTCGACCAGGCCGAGTGCGGATGACTGCATCCGTCCACGGTGTCATATTTGGGGTGTCGCGCCTCTGCACACTTGATGACGTGGTCGGGCAGCGAGGCAGATCGGATTAAACTGTGTCAGTGAGCCAGTCCGCCGACGTCCGAGAACGCGGCGCGTACGGCATCTGGATCGTCGGGCTGCTCGTCTACATGCTGGCTGTCTTCCACCGCTCGTCCCTCGCAGTCGCCGGACTCACCGCCACCGAGCGGTTCGACATCTCTGCTGCGCAGCTTGCGACGTTCACGATGTTGCAGCTGCTCGTCTACGCCGGCATGCAGATTCCGGTGGGGTTGATGGTCGACCGCTTCGGTCCTCGCCGGGTGCTCATCACCGGCGCCATCACGTTGACGCTGGCACAGGCCGGTTTCGCCTTCGCCGACAGCTACCCCTTGGCGCTGCTGGCACGGCTGTTCGTCGGGGTGGGTGACGCCATGACGTTCATCTGCGTGCTGCGGCTGGTCAACACGTGGTTCGCGCCGAGGCGGATCCCGCTCATGACGCAGCTGACGGGTGTCGTCGGGCAGCTCGGCGCGATCATCGCTGCGGTGCCGATGACGATCGCACTGCGCGAGCTGGGATGGACCAGGTCGTACCTCGTCGCGGCATCGCTGGGCATCGTGCTCAGCGTCGCCCTGGTGGTCTTCGTGCGCGACGCACCGGCCGCCAGGTCACGCAGCGGCCCGCCGCTGTCGAGGACGCAGATCAGCCAGAGCCTCGGCGCGTCGTGGGCACAGCCCGGAACCAGGCTCGGCTTCTGGATCCACTTCTCCACCCAGTTCAGCGCCACGACGCTGGGCCTGTTGTGGGGGTACCCCTTCTTCGTCCGTGGCGAGGGTACGTCCGAGCACACGGCGGGGCTGCTGCTGACGTTGATGGTCGTCGCGGTCATGACTGCCGGCCCGGTGCTGGGCTGGGCCATCATGCACCATCCGTGGCACCGGTCCACGCTCGTGCTCTGCGTCGTCGGGGCAATCGTGGTGATGTGGACCGTTGTTCTCGGCTGGCGTGGTGACGCGCCGATCTGGCTGCTGGCCCTGCTGGTCGTCGTCGTGGGAGTCGGCGGGCCTGCGTCGGTCATCGGCTTCGACCTCGGCCGGACGTCCAACCCGTCCGAACGGATGGCAAGCGCCACGGGCATCATCAACCAGGCCGGTTTTGTTGCCAGCTTGCTGCTGGTGGTGGCGATCGGGGTCGTCTTGGACTGGCGAACACCGGGCAGCAGCACGGCGTACACGCCGTCGGCATTCAAGTGGGCCATGTCGTGTCAATACGTCCTGTGGGCCGTCGGCATCACCCAGATCTGGCGCTACCGCGTGAAGGCGCGCGCCCTGCTGCTGGCCGACGACCCCCAGGCGCGCGAGCACATGACGCGGATGGGCTGACCGCGCCCGTCCTGCTATATGCTCTGGCGCGAGCGGTTCTAGTTAGTCGAGTCGTCGCTCGGCTCACGCACCAGCATGAGGTTGGTCTTGCCGTCGTGGGTGAGGGCGCCGACCTCCGCGAAGCCGCGGCTCTCGTGGAAGGCGAGTGAGACGTCGTTGGTCTCGTAGACCTCGAGCGCGACCGGCTGGTCGCCCTCGATCTCCTCGTAGAGCTTGGAGGCCACACCCATGCGGCGGTGGTTCTGCGACACCACGATGCGGTCGAGGTAGACGTAGTCGTCAACGAGGGTGTCTTCGAACCATCGGTAGCGGCTCGACTCGTACTCGGCACCTGGCGGGAGGGTGATGACGAAGCCGGCTATGTCTCCGTCTCCGTGGTCGACAACGAGGGCCTGATCGGCCATCTTCACGAGGAGCGAGAGGCTCTCTGTGTCGAGTGGGCCGACGCCCTCGAGGGCGTTCTGGTTGAGGTGGATGATGCTGTCAAAGTCGCTGTGCGTCATTTCTCGGATCATCAGGTAGGCAATGTTACGTCAACCTGAGCGTGAATCACACCCGAGACAGCTTGATGTGGCCCTTCACACTGATGCTTGACAGCCCCGAGTCACACCTCGAAGGACGTGCCGGTAGCACCTTCGGACGCGGCCCACAGTGCCTCGGCGAGGTTCTCGTCGCGGGCGGTGCTGCTCATGCCGACGAGTGTCGGGCGGCCACGCATGCCGCCAAGATTCGCCGGCCCCACGTACTCCCCACCGGTCAGCGTCGGGTCGGTGGCGGCCATCAGCAGGGGCCATGCGCCGTGGGCGGCTGACTGCCCGATGACACGAGTGATCTGGTGCATGGCCATGCCGGGCAGCGACCCACCGTTGACGTTGGGCCCGGTCTTGGTCAGGTTGGTCGCCGCGTAGCCGGGGTGGGCCCCGACGCTCACGACGCCGATGCCGGCCGCCTTGGCCCGCCGGTTGAGCTCGAGCGCGAACATCAGGTTGGCCAGCTTCGACTCACCGTAGGTCTTCCAGCGGCTGTACCGCCGGGGTGACCCCTCGGGCGTCAGCGCGCGGAGGTCGATGCCGGTCACGGCGGTGTGAGCCAACGAGGAGACCGACACGATGCGCGCCTCGCTCGACCTGAGCAGCGGCCACAAGGTCGCTGTCCACGCGAAGTGGCCGAGGTGGTTGGTGCCCATCTGCAGCTCGAAGCCGTCGGTCGTCATGGTCTTGGGCGGCACCATGATGCCGGCGTTGTTGACCAGGATGTCGATGCGGTCGTAGGCCTTCGACACTTCGGTGGCAGCGCGCTTCGCGTCGCTCAGATCAGCGAGATCGAGCGACACGACCTCTGCTGCGGAGCCGGGAGCATCGTTCGCGATGCGGATGAGTGCGGCGTCAGCCTTGCGGGTGTCGCGGGCCGTCACCACCAGGCTCGCGCCGTGACGGGCAAGCCCGATCGCGGTGTTCAGGCCGAGGCCTCCGGTCACGCCGGTGATGACGGCGCGTTTGCCGGTCAGGTCGGGGATGTCGTCGGTGCTCCAGCTCATGGCGACGACGCTACTGCCGGACGGCGGCTCGCGCCTAGTGGATCGGCCTACGGCGTGACGGACATCGCAGCGAGCGTCGCGAGGCCGAGGGCGTGGTCGCCGGTGATGGTCACGTCGACCATGTCGGACGTGCGTCGACCTGCGGCTAGCGCCGTGAATGTCTCAGAGTCCATCGAGAGCGTCGTCGTCGGCTGCCCGACGAGATTGACCGGGCTGGCGCGTCCGTCGTCACCGATCTGCACCGCGAGGTCCAGAGGTACGGCCCCGGTCACGTCCCAGTGCACTATCGAGCTGGCGGGTGGCCGTACCTTCTTGCCCAGGATGAAGGGCATGGCCAAGGAGAACGTCATGGTGGCGATCTGTGCACCGGTGCTGTCGAGCCCGCCGGGCCGCCCGATGGCACGGCGGATGTCCTGCTCATGCACCCACATGTCGAGGGACCGATTGCGAAGGAGCTTGTCCCACGTCCACGAGATGCCGCCGGGCGTGACCGGTGCCGGGGTGGCCGGATCGTCCGGGACATCGACCAGCCGGCTCGACCGCAGCTCGACGGCCGCGGTGAGCTCGTCGATGAGCTCGGTCGGCGTACGGTGTCGGCGCTCGGCGACCCCGGCTTCGGTGTAGCTCGACACGAGCTCGTGCGCGCCGGTGACGTCGTGGGTGTTCTGGGCGATGCTGCAGAGCTCGGTCTCGAGGTGAGCCAGGTGGGCGAGGACATCCTTGACCGTCCAACCGGGGCAGTCGGTGGGAGTCGACCAGTCGGTCTCGTCGAGGCTGGGTGCGAGAGAGAGCACAGCGTCAGCCGACTCCCTCCACCCCCGGACGTACGTGTCAAGCAGATTCATCGGCTGACTCCTTACGGCGTGATCGACGGCAGTAGTAGACGTAGGCGGCGAACCCGAGACCGACGGTGCCGCCCAGGACGGCCACGCCCTTGCCGTTGTTGACGGCCGAGTCGTAGCCCGTCACGGCTGCGAACCCGTAGGAGGCGTTGTCGGGTCGACGGTCGCGTGGTGTGCACCTGACCCGCAGACCGTTCGACCCATCGCGCAAGAGGGCGATGAGGTGCCACCGGGTTCCGTCGCTGTCGGCGATGATGTCGACGCCCTTGCCCGGGATCTCGATGACCTTCTTGCCCGGCCCCGTGCCGCGGCAGGTGACGACGCGATCGGGCTGGAGCACGTCGGTGAAGACTGCAAGGCTCTTGCCCGCCGCCTCGGCGTGCTCGTTCGAGGTGGGCGTCACCGTCGACTCGCGAACGGGGGTCCACCCACCGGCCGCAACGACGGTGGCGCCCATGACACTGACGAGTGCGAACAGGAAGGCCGCGAGGTACCAGAGTGGATTCGTGGGCTTCACGCAGCAACTTTCGCACACGTCAAGACGGCTGTGTCGCCTTGACGGGCCTGTACACGGGGCCGAGACTCAATAATCGAAGACACCATCAATCGGAGGCAGCACCATGGAAGAGATTTTCCTTCTCGGACGCATTCTTTTCGTCTACCTGATCATCGGCTCGGGGGTGGGTCACCTGATGGCGACTGACGCCATGGCGGGTTACGCCCAGAGCAAGAACGTGCCGTCCCCCAAGCTCGCCGTGCAGATCAGCGGAGTGGCGTTCATCCTCGGCGGTGTCTCGATACTGCTCGGCATCGTCGGCGACGCCGGCGCGCTCGGCCTTGCGATCCTCCTTGTCATCACCGCAGTGGTGATGCACCCGTTCTGGAAGGAGGCCGACGCACAGTCAAAGCAGCTCGAGATGATCTCGTTCAACAAGGACATCGCCCTCGCCGGCGGCGCCCTGGCGATCTACGTGCTGTTCTACCTGGCCGACGGTCTCGGTTACTACACGATCACCGGCGCGCTCTTCACCTGAGTCGACGGGCCCTCACATCGACGTCAGTGGCTCGTCGGTGTCCGCTTCGTCCGGATGCGGGTCGTTGACACCGGGCTTCGGCTTGGTCACGGTGTCCGGGTTCTCGCCCGGGTCGGCGGCGGTCTGGGGTTCGGTCGGCGGGGGTTCGGTCGGCTGGGGTTCGCTCGTCATGATGGATCCTCTCGTCAGACCTGCGCACTACCCAGCAGGGCAGGCCGAAACCATCACGAAGCCCCCCACGGCCAGAGGGTGAGGCCCTTCGTGATGCTGGTGAGACTGGGTCAGAACGCGGCTTCGTCGAGCTCCATGATCGAGCCGTCGATGTTCTCGGCGATGGCACGCTCGCCAGCGAGCTTCGGCAGGACGTTACGAGCGAAGAACTGGGCCGCGGCGACCTTGCCCTCGTAGAAGCTCTTGTCCGACGCGGAGACGTCACCGCCGAGCTTGGCCAGAGCGACCTCCGCGCCACGGAGGAGGAGCCATGCGACCGTCAGATCGCCGAGGACGTAGACCAGGCGGGTCGTGTTGAGGCCGACCTTGTAGATGTTCTGCAGGTCGCCCTTCTCGTCGGCCGGGTTGGACGCCATCAGGTCGGTGAAGGTGGCACCGATGATGGCCTGCGTGTCGTCGAGCCCCTTGGCGAGCAGCTCGCGCTCAACCTTGAGGCGTCCGTTGCCAGCCTCGCTCTCGGCGAACGCCTGCACCTCGCCAGCGAGGAAGCCCAGTGCCTGACCCTTGTCCTTCACGATCTTGCGGAAGAACAGATCCATGCCCTGGATCGCTGTGGTGCCCTCGTAGAGCGTGTCGATCTTGGCGTCGCGGACGTACTGCTCGATGGGGTAGTCCTGCAGGAAGCCCGACCCGCCGTAGGTCTGCAGTGACTCAGTGCCGAGCAGCACCCACGAGCGTTCTGAGCCGTAGCCCTTCACGAGCGGGAGCAGCAGGTCGTTGACGGCTTCGGACAGCGAGGCGTCCTCGCCGGCCGCGGTCTTGATCATGACGTCGTCCTGCCAGGTGGCGGCGTAGATCAGGAGCGAACGGAGGCCCTCGGCGAACGACTTCTGCGTGAGCAGCGAACGGCGGACATCGGGGTGGTGCGTGATCGTGACGCGGGGCGCCGTCTTGTCGGACGCCTGCGTGAGGTCGGCACCCTGGACGCGCTCCTTGGCGTAGTCGAGGGCGGTGAGGTAGCCGGTCGACAAGGTCGCGATGGCCTTGGCACCGACGAACATCCGGGCGTTCTCGATGACGCGGAACATCTGGTTGATGCCGTCGTGCACCTCGCCGAGCAACCAGCCCTGTGCCGGTGCGCCGTCACCGAAGGTGACCTCGCAGGTCGTGGACACCTTGAGGCCCATCTTCTTCTCGACGTTGGTGACGTAGGCGCCGTTGCGCTCGCCCGTCAGGTCACCGGTCTCGTGGTCGAAGTGGAACTTGGGCACGAGGAAGAGGCTGAGGCCCTTCGTACCGGGTCCGCCGACGCCCTCGACGCCCTGGGGCCGGGCGAGGACGAGGTGCATGATGTTCTCGCTCATGTCGTGCTCGGCCGAGGTGATGAAGCGCTTGACGCCCGTGATGTTCCACGAGCCGTCCTCGTTGGCAGTGGCTTTGGTGCGGCCAGCTCCCACGTCGGAGCCCGCATCGGGCTCGGTGAGCACCATCGTCGCGCCCCACTGGCGGTCGACCATGGTCTGGGCGATCTTCTTGTCGCGCTCGATGCCGTTCTCGAAGACGATGCGCGCGAAGGCGGGACCACACGCGTACATCCAGATGGCAGGGTTGGCGCCAAGGACGAACTCAGCGCTGCTCCACACGAGGGAGGCGGGGGCGACCTGGCCGCCGAGCTCCTCGGGGACCTGCAGGCGCCACCACTCGGCACCCATCCAGGCCTGGTACGACTTCGCGAAGGCCGGGTTCATCGTCACGGTCTTCTCGGCGGGGTCGTAGACCGGCGGGTTGCGGTCGGCGTCGTCGAAGGACGCGGCCAGCTCGTCGCGTGAGATGCGGTCGATCTCGGACAGGATGCTCTTCGCGGTCTCGGTGTCGACTTCGGCGAAGGGTCCGGTGCCCAGGATGTCCTGACGGTTGAAGAGCTCGAACAGGTTGAACTCGACATCGCGGAGGTTGCTCTTGTAATGGCTCATGCCAGCATTCCTTCAAAGGGGTGTGGGCTGCGAACAGGAACTTGCTACTGGTTGGTAACTTAAGTATCCGCCCGCGACAGGGGCAAAGACAAGCCGGAGCGGCTCGCCGGGCCTGTCACCCCCGTCACAGTGCCTGCCGAACAGTGGACCTCTGCCATGCCTGTCCGACCCCGGGCACGACAAAAGCCCCGCGAGAATCTCGCGGGGCTTTCGTGGTTTCGGTGGATCAGACGAGGCGCGTGGGCCCGCGGCCGCGGCCGTCGTTCGCGACGGTCTGGACCGTGCGGCCGACTCCGATCACGGTGATGGATGCAAGGACGATTCCGAGGACGATCATGGTGGCCTCCTTCAGGCACTGGTGCGGACCGGATTGGTTCGTACCTTCAGTATGCGCCTTGCAACTGTCAAGGACAATCTAACTGAACTACACCTAACGTGTAGTCTGGCTACATGGACGTCAAAAGACTTGATCTGCTGCGTGAACTGGCCGAGAGGGGCACCATCGGAGCTGTTGCCGACGTGACAGGAGTCACGCCATCGGCGGTGTCGCAGCAGCTCAAGGTGCTCGAGCAGGAGGCCGGAGTGCCGCTGACGGAACCGGCCGGCCGGGGTATCGCCTTGACCGCGGCGGGACGCGCGCTGGCCCAGACTGCCACCGAGATTGCAGTCGCGATCGCCAAGGCCGAGGCCAGGTGGCGCGAGTTCATGGAGCAGCCCGCGGGCAACGTCACCCTGACGACCTTCGCGACCGGAGGGGAGATGCTTCTGCCAGGAGTCCTCACCCGGCTGCGAGCCGAGCCGCACCTCAGGCTGATCTGTTCTGACGAGGACGTCACGCTCGCAGATTTCGCCTCGCTGACGCCTGACTACGACATCGTGCTCGCCGACTCACCGACGGCATCGGAGATGTGGCACGAGCGGGGCATCCAGGTGGTGCCGCTGATGAGCGAGCCGCTCGACGTCGCACTGCCCGAGGACCACCGGCTGGCGTCGAAGCAGAGCCTGTCGCCCAAGGATGTCGTCGGCGAGACCTGGATCGGAGCACCAAGCGACTTCCCGTTCGACCGGGTGCTGAGCCAGGTGGTGGCGGCAACGGGTGAGCCAGTGCGGGTCGCCCAGCGCATCGCCGACAACGGAATCGTCGAGGCGTTGGTCGCCGCGGGTCATGGCATCGCGATCCTGCCGCGCTTCACGACCCGCGAGCACGGCAACGGCCTGGTGACGCGGCCGATGGTGGGTATACGTGCCAAGCGGGAGATCTCCGCGCTCCTGAGGCCGGACCGTTTCGAGCGACCGTCCGTTCGCCTCGTCGTGCAGGCGTTGCGGGACGAGGCGAAAGCTGTTGCCGACCAGCACAATGCCTTGTAGGGGCGGATGATCGCGGGGATTCCCGAGAAGTCCGTGCGTCCCACGGAGGCCTGGTCCCGGCAGCCCAGGTGTCCACAGCCGCGTCAGCAACGCAGCGTCACGACGTCTGAACTGCCGGACGGCTGTGTCAGCTGCCGCCGCGGAATCGCGTCATGAAAGCGCGGAACTCCTTGCTCCCGAGCGATCTCGCCTGCGCCAACGATTCGAAGTCGAGGGAGGCGTCGAGGTCGGACGTCGACGCGATGCGAACCGAGCGGACGATGTCCGCCGTCAGTGCAGGGTCGCGCCCCGCGTAGGTGCGCGCGACAGCAAGTGCCGCCTCCGCCGGATCGTCGGCCAGCTGGTTGGCGAGGTGCAGGCGGTGTGCCTCCTGCGCTCCGATGATGGTGCCAGCGAGCAGGGCCGCAACGGTGTTGCTCGCACCGATGCGCTGCGCCAGCATCCAGCTGCACCCGCCGCCGGGGTGGAGGCCGATCTCGGCGAACGTTGGTCCGAACCCGGCGCGAGGCCCGGCGATGATCACATCGCAGGCGAGCGCGATGTTCAGGCCGGCGCCGACGGCTGGGCCGTGGACGGCGGCGATCGTGGGAATCGTGAGCTCGCGCAGCCCGAGGAAGGACGCGTAGACCCGCATGAGGTGCTCGCGAAGCTCATCGACGGGTCGGTCGAGGTCGCCGAAGAGGTTGTCGAGATTGGCGCCGGCGCAGAATGCCGACCCGTTGCCCATGACGACGAGCGCCCGTGCGGACTCATCGGACCGGACGGCCTCGATTGCTGCGGCAAGCTCGTCCAGCAGGGGCCAGTCGAGCGCATTGCGGCGGTCGGGGGCATTGAGTCGGATCGTGCGGACGTCGCCGTCGGACTCGAGCAGGACCAGGGGCATGACACGACGGTATCTGCACGGGACACCAGTGTGGGGGACAGCAGTGTGGGCGCGTCCCGAAGGGAACGCGCCCACATTGTCGCTTGGCCCAAGGGGCAAGCGTGTCCGTCAGTGTTTCTTGGTGTTGGACTACTTGGTGTTGACGGTGATCTTGGCGACGCCGACGAGGAGGTCCTTGGTGACGGCGTCGGTCTTGAAGGTGTCGTTCAGGAGGCCGGCAGCGACCGGGCTGATGAAGACCTTGGTGCCTTCGAGGATGGCGGTGTTGCC
>NZ_JACMOM010000209.1 GCF_014378035.1 Aeromicrobium sp.
CGGGAGGAGTCGTCACGATCGGGCCAGAGATGGCCGTAGGTATCCAGGGTGGTTTTGGCCGAGGCGTGCCGCAGCCGAGCCTGGACGACCTTGACGTCGAGCCCCGAAGCGATGAGCAGCGAAGCGAAATAGTGGCGCAGGTCGTGGAACCGGAAGGCGTTGGTCAGTCCCGCCTCCTCACGGCAGGCCCGGATCGCGCGTTCGATCGTCCATGGTCCGGCGGGATTGCCCCATTGGTCGCTGTCCAGGAACCGCCCGTCGCCGAGCTGGATCGCCTTGGCAAGAAGGTGCGCCATCTCCTGGGGGATCGGGATCGGCTTCCGGCTCTTGTCGGACTTGAGAGGTTCATCGCCCCACTGGATTGACGGCGAGACGACGCCGGTCGCGAAGTCGACGTCTTCGACCCGCATCGCTGCTGCCTCGGCCAGCCGCAACCCGGCATGGGCACCGAGCAGGATCGCGGGACGGACACCAGGGGGCACCGCCTCGTAGAGCGCCCAGACCTGCTCGGTGGTCGCGACGAACGGCCGTTGCTCGCGCTCCGCAGCAAGACAGCGGGCCTCGACTGGGAATGTGACCATTGGAAGAGGATTACGCTTGGAAAGTATCTCTTAACAAGATACATTTCAAGTATGAAGTCCACAGAGGCGCTGCGCATCCTCGCGGAGCTGACGTCGTACCAGTGGGGCATGATCACGTCTGCTCAGGCAAGCATGCGCGGCATTACGCGTCTCGACCTCTCCCGACTCACCGCAGACGGCCATCTGGAACGCCTCGCCCACGGCGTCTACAAGGACGCCGGTGCCCCCGCTGGCCGATTCAACGATCTGCATGCTGCCTGGCTCAGCACTGATCCCAGGCGCCTCGCGGCAGTGCGCATCAAGGACAGCACTAACGACGTGGCGGTTGCTGGAGAAACCGCCGCGGACCTCCACGGCATCGGCGACTTCCGAGCTCTCCGCTACGACTTCATCTCCCCCACGCGACGTCAAAGTCAGCGCCGGGAAATCCGATACCGCCAACGCACCCTTGACCCTCGCGACGTCATGCTCGTCGAGGGCATGCCGGTCATGACGATGGAACGCACGATCGCTGACCTCGTGGATGACAACATGGATCTCAGCCTCGTCAGCGATGCTCTGCGTGACGCATCCAGCAAGCGCAACATCGACCTGCAGCGTCTTCGCGAACTACTAGCCCCACTTGCCGCAAGGGACGGGTTCAAGAAGGGAGACGGTGACGCATTGCTCAATCGACTGATGGAAATTGCGGGCATCGACGTCGCGTCGCTGTCGCGTCTCATCGAACGGTCACCAACGTTCGGGACGCTGGCACAGGTCGCGAGGATGGTCACGAACCTGAGCGCGCTCGACACCTACCCCACTGCAAGTGCGCGTCGAGGGAGCAGCCTTCGCGACTACGATGGAAATATGACCGAGGTTGCAGCACAAACCCGTAGGCCACTTTCTGGCCCCACGGGTCGACTCGTCGCCGCGCACCGGCGCGAGTTGAACGAGGTGCTGCGACGCCACGGCGTTACGAACCCTCGCATCTTCGGCAGCGTCGCGCGAGGAGACGATCACGCAGGAAGCGACCTCGACCTTCTAGTGGACTTCGCCCCAGGCACCGACATCATCGACATCATCGGGATCAAGCATGAGCTTGAGGACCTGTTGGGCGCGCCCGTCGACCTGATTCCGCGCGATGGGCTCAAGGAACGCGTGCGCGTACGGGCCGAACGCGATCTCGTGCCGTTGTGAGCCGACCGGACACCGACCTGTTGCAGGACATCGCCGATGCGATCAAGTCGATCAGATCTCATCTGCAGCACGGACCGATCTCGGTCGAGATCGTCATGGATGCCGTCGCGATGCGACTCCTCGAGATCGGCGAAGCGGTGAAGGGGCTCAGCCAAGAGGCCACCGCCACCGAGGCAGAGGTCGATTGGCGTGGCATCGCCGGCATGCGGGACTTCCTAGCCCATCACTACTTCGCCACAAACCCCAAGATCATTCAACTCACGATCGACAAGCGCCTCCCGCTCTTGTCCGACGCCGTTAACCGGATCCTGACGCGCCTGGACACGACCGAGGGCTCGGCCGCAAGCGGCCCCAACGCGGCCCCCACCGACGCGAACTAGTCGATCGTGCGCCGTCACAGCGCCCTCCTCGCCACCCGCGCCAGTACGTGGCCGCCGCCCTCTACGCAGCCCTCGGCTTCAAGCCCTCACCGACCGACCCGCATCACCTCTACCTACTCCTGAGCTGAGACCCGCTGGCGGGTCTGGGCTGCGTTCCGACCTGGTTGCGGCCGGTGAGGAGGCCCAGGCAGGGTCGGCTACCGTGAGGATGAACATGGAGTCCAACGTGCCCACGCTGCCGGACCCGAGGACCGCTCGCGATTACTAACGCCGTATGGGCGTCACCAAGGAGAG
>NZ_JACMOM010000210.1 GCF_014378035.1 Aeromicrobium sp.
GACGTCGTCGGTCTTCTTGGGGACCTCCTTGACGAGCTCGGCGCCGATCTTCTCGTAGCGGTCCTCGAGCTCGATCTCCTTGGCGATGCTGACACCGTCGTTGGTGATCGTGGGGGCTCCCCACTTCTTCTCCAGGACGACGTTGCGACCCTTGGGGCCGAGCGTCACCTTGACGGCGTCGGCGAGCTGGTTCATTCCGCGCTCGAGGCCGCGACGGGCTTCCTCGTTGAAAGCAATGGTTTTTGCCATGTGTGAGTTTCTCCGACTTGGTTGTCGACGTGGGGGGAGGATCAGGCGATGCCCGCGACGGACGGCTGCGGCGTGCGGCGAACCCTTCTCGCCTCGGCCCACAACCTCATCGGTCTGATCCGTGGTTCTAGCACTCTCATCATACGAGTGCTAATCAACGACGCGCAATCAGCCCACCCCTCCCCCTCCCAGATCTCAGGAGTTTTCGGTCACGCGAGGTCGCCCCGGCGCGGCAAACCTTTCACGTCTGGGAGCCGGGCAGGTGGGTCCTAGACCGAGAAGAGGAGGTAGAGGCCGGTGAAGGTGTAGGCGACCATCAGCAGAAGCATGGCCAGCTGGCCACTCAGGCGGTGCGCCCTCGGGAGCAGTGCCAGCGCGCGGTCGTGGGCGGCGATCACGGCGAGCACGTGGCCCACGACGACCAGGGTCACCTTGAGCCCGGCCAGCCACGACGTGTGTTGGGTCAGGAAGTACTGCGTCGAGGGGTCGCCGAAAGGCTCCCAGCCACGTCCCAGCGGATCGAGCATCGCGAAGAACGCAGCCTGCCCCTTCTCGAGGAGATACGTCACGTAGTGGGCAGAGACGTAACCCACGACGATCGGCACCAGCGAGTGCGCCAACATGCCCGGCAGCGCCCGCCGATCGGTCGCGGTGATTCCGCCCGTGGCACGAGCCGCCAGGACGAAGAGCACGGCGACGATGAGGCAGAAACCCAGCAGCGTCGAGGTGTGCTGCAGGGTGGAGAGTGTCCGGCTCTGCCAGAACTGTGACGCCGAGAAGCTGTCGTACGCCGTCGACCCGAGCAGGATCGCCAGCACCGCCACGAGCCCCGGCCGGACCGGCACCTGCGGCAGGGTCCGCAGCGGGTTGTGCGGCCTCCATCGCCCATCCTGCACGAGCGGCGACAGCTGCGCGATGATGCCGCTGTAGACGTCGAACGGGTCGGCACGGTCGAACCATCGCGTCCCGAACGCGAGTCCACCACCCACCATGGCGACGAGGTAGAGGAGCACCCAGATCCGGACGGCGCCGACGTCACCCGGGTCGGGCGAGGCGAGCTCGAGCCACACGAACGCGAACAGTCCGGCCGCGGCGGGCCAGTAGCCGAGACGCTCCGGATACGCCCACATCCCGCGCCAGGAACCGATCAGGGTGCGCCACGGTGACAGCTCGCGCCAGACATGGCCCGCCACCAGCGCCAGCGGGACGAGTCCGACCCACACGAAGATGTAGACCGCCCCGAGTCCACCGTTGGTCGAGCCGTCAGGACCAGCGAACAGCGCGATCAACACCCAAGCCGTCAGCACCACGCCGACGACAGCGAGCCACGGCCTGCGTGCAGGGGCCGGTCCGGTCTCAGGCTGCCGCGTGAATCGAGGCTCTTTCCACGCAAGGGCGAGCACCGCGAACGAGATCGTCAGCGCCCACGAGGCGCCGACCATGGCGTAGAGGAACGGGATCGGCAGGTCGGTCGGCCCACCGAGACCGTGGGTCTGGATCACGGACGGACGACGAGCTGCACGATGGTGACGCCAAGATGATGTGCCTCGACAGCGACCTGACCGGGCGTCCTGATCGTGAAGGTGAACGTCTTGTCGCCTCCGCGGGCGACCTCGAAGGTGTGCTCAGGATCAGAGTGCACATGCAGCTCCTCGGCGGCGTCGCTCGTGACATGCAGCGCAATCTCCTGACCCACCGTGACCTCGACGCGCCTGCCCTCGGGCGTGACCTTCCCGTCCTTCACGACGATCTCGACCACCGGCCCCCCGGCACCCAAGCCCCCGTCGGACTCCGAGCCGGACGTCGCGCACGCAGCCAGGAGCATGACTGCCGCACCCAGGGCCAGTGCCAACTTCACTCCGTGTCGTCCTTGTCGAAGGCACGTTCGATGAGGTCGCGCTCATCTCGCTCCTCGCGTCGATCCTTGCGAGCGATGTAGAGCACCACTCCCACCACGATCACGGCCGGCACGATCGCCGGGATGGCGAGCAGCGCCGCATGGTGGGCGAGAAGCTGGTCTCCAGCGGGCGTCATGACGTCAGGGTAGGTGTGCGGTCGGTTCTTGAAGCGTCTTCCTGCTCCTCGATCCGGCGGGCGACCCGTGAGACCGCGACAGAGATGCCAATGATGATCGCGAGGCTGCACAGCAGCACGACCATGTTGGCCACACCCCACATCCAGCCGGGCGCGCCATTGTTGCGCTCGCGCTGCAGGATGTCGATCTCGGGCACGAACTGTCGAGTGAACGAGGCCGCGGCGGGCACCTCACTGGCATCGAGAGGTCCGTCGGCCGGAAGAAAGATCGGCACCGCGGCGAGCGTACGGCCGTCCTGCACCCGCAGCAGTGTTTTCCAGCTGCCGCCGACCGGCACGGGCTTCGTCGACTCCCAGCTGTTCTGACCGGTACGGCGCAGCCGATCGGTCCCGACGCCGGCGCCGCCGCCCTGCCACGCAGTGATCTGCACCCACGCCGGGTGCGAGTCGACCAGGCCGGGCGTGAGTGAGACCTTCGCGGTGACCTCGGGCTCGGCGACCGTGCCGACCTGGGTGAGGGCGAAGTCTGCCGATGCGTTCTTGGGCACCGTGGCGTGCAGTCCGTTGGCGACCGCCAACGCTGTGACGAGCACCGAACCGGTGACGATGATGCGGCCGACGCTTCGAGCGGGCAACCTGCCCTGCAGCCCGAGTGAGAACAACGCGCCGCAGAGGCCGGCGGCAATGGCGACCGGCACGGCCATCAACAGGCCCTCCACCCAGATGTCCTGCGTCCACGGAAACTGGAAGACCTGATCGTTCCAGAGCTTCTCGATGACGCTGCCGACGCTGCCGATCAGCAGGCCGCCGACCGCTCCGAACCAGAGTGGCTTGTCCTTGAGCTTGGTCAGGGCCAGCAGCTCGATGATCAGGGCGCTGCCCAGATACAGCGGGAAGACGTGGTGCGCCTCTCCCATCACGTCGGTCACGACGAAGGAGATGATGCCGCGCATCAGCAGGAAGAACACCGCAGCAGCGATTGCCGCGCCCGGTCCGACATAGAGTCGCGCGGCGATCAGCGAAATGCCGGCGGCGGCCGCGATCATCATCGGTGCGAACACCATGCGGAACTGAGCGATGCCGAAGTCGAACTCGGCCTGGAAGACCGACAGGCCGATCAGCAGGCCGCCGAACGCACTCGCCAGCAGCGCGGTCCGCAGCCATGCGGGCTGCTCCAGACCCTTCAGTCGCATCGCGATCTCTGCCTCGCGGTTGAGCAGGATGATGCCGGCGGTCGAGAGTCCCGCCCCACCGATCAGCATCAGGTGCGTCGGACCCCACAGCGTCACGTCCTGGCCGAAGATCCGATGCCATACGTCGTCGAGCGGGAAACCGATCAGGGCGTACAGCCCGCACCCGGCAATGAAGATGCCGCTCACCGGGGCGTACCACCGCCGCGTGATGCGCACTGATGCGATGCCGGGCTTCTCTCCGTCACGGGGGTAGACGATCGCTGACATTCCCGCCACGAAGAGGGCGAAGAGCCCGTAGAGAATCAGGTAGTGCGCGGGGTTGGCCAGCGGTCCGGCGTCACGGCCCCGACCCGCGTGCAGGCTGACGTCCCACATGAAGCCGAGCAGGGCGACGATCAGTGAGCTGCCGACGAACATCGTGGGGATCGTCGACCATCCGGGCTCACCGTATCGCCGACCGAGTCTCTCGCCGAGCTTCTGGAACCATTCGATGCGGTGCGTGCGGTGGGCCCAGGCGATGACGAGAAGCACCGACGTGACGAGGCCGGCAGCGATCGACAGGCCAAGGACCTGATCGAGCGCTGCGCCGCCGACGGGGGCAGTGGCGGGGTCTGTCGCGATGATGAACATACCGTGAGTATGTCAGCGGCGATGTCACATGGCAAATGTCATGTACGCCAGGCCGCGTTGAAGCCTCCCCGGGGGCCTGAACCAGCGCCGCACGCAATGGGATGCGAAGAGCCCGGTCCGAAGACCGGGCTCCCGCTTCACGTTCTGTTGTCGCTAGACCGCGTGGCCGATGACCTCGTGCGCCTCGCGGCCTTTGGGACCGTCGACGATGTCGAACTCGACCTTCTGGCCGTCCTCGAGGGTCTTGTAGCCGTCGGACGCGATCTTGGACCAGTGGACAAAAACATCATCCTGGCCCTCGACCTCGATGAAGCCGTAGCCCTTGTCTGCGTTGAACCACTTGACGGTGCCCTGCACCATGCCGCCACTCCCACCTGTCAACCCGACTGAAGCCCACCTGCCGAGGGCCTCAGTCGGAAAGCCTATACGGCGGGGCTTCGCGGCGTGTCCGCCCCCGCCCCTGCTGGCTCAACACCCACCGGCTACGGCGGGCTCCAGCTCCCGCTGGCTCAACAACCACCGGCCACGGCGGGGATGATGGAGATCTGGGCGCCGTCGGGGGTCGGGGTGTCGAGGCCCTGCGAGAACCGGACGTCCTCCTCGGCCACGTAGATGTTGACGAAGCGGCGAAGCTTGCCCTCGTCGTCGACCACTCGGGCCTTGATGCCAGCGAAGCTGGTCTCCAGGGACTCGAGCACCTCGGCGAGGGTCGCCCCCTCGGCTGTCACCTGGGACTGGTCCTGGGTGTAGGTGCGAAGGATGGTGGGGATGCGCACTGCGACTGTCATGTCTTGCTCCTCGATATGTTCTGGCGTGGGGACGGTGTCAGGCGATGCCGGCCGCGACGAATGCCTCGTACGTAGGAGCGATCGTGGCCGCGGGACCGACCAGATCGCCGACGGCGTCGAGCGTCTTCAGCCCGTGACCGGTGTTGATGACGACAGTCTCGAGGTCGCGATCGAGCTGACCGGTGTCGATGAGCTTCTTGAGCACGCCGACAGTCGTGCCACCCGCGGTCTCGGTGAAGATCCCCTCCGTGCGCGCGAGCAGCACGATGGCCTCGCGGACCTCTTCGTCGGAGACGTCGGCCACAGCGCCGCCGGTGGCGCGGCAGATGTCGAGGACGTAGATGCCGTCGGCCGGGTTGCCGATGGCAAGGGACTTGGCGATTGTGTCGGGCCTGACCGGCTTGATGGCGTCCCAGCCCTGGCGATAGGCCTCGGAGACTGGCGAGCATCCCGTGGCCTGAGCGCCGAACACCCGGTAGGGCTTGTCCTCGACGAGCCCCAGGGAGATGAGCTCCTGGAACGCCTTGTGGACCTTGGTCAGCTGCGAACCGGAGGCGACCGGGATGACGATCTGGTCAGGCAGACGCCAGCCGAGCTGCTCGGCGATCTCATAGCCGAGGGTCTTCGACCCCTCGGCGTAGAACGGCCTGACGTTGACGTTGACGAACGCCCACCCGTCGCGCTCGCCGGCGATCTCGCTCGCGAGCTTGTTGACATCGTCATAGTTGCCGTCGACGGCGACGAGGTTCTCGGTGTAGACCGCCGAGTTGATCTTCTTGGCCGTCTCGAGGTCGCTTGGGATGAACACGACGGTCTTGATGCCGGCACGCGCCCCAGCCGCCGCGACGGCGTTGGCGAGGTTGCCCGTCGATGGACACGCGAAGACCTTGCTGCCGAGCTCGCGGGCGGCGCTCAGGGCGCACGCAACGACGCGGTCCTTGAATGAGTTGGTCGGGTTGGTGCTGTCGTCCTTGACCCAGAGGTTGGCCAGACCGAGCTCTGCGGCGAGGTTGTCCGCCTTGAGCAGCCGCGTGTAGCCGGGTTCGAGGTTGGGGCTGAGCTCGATGTCGTCCGGCACGGGGAGGAGCGCCTTGTAGCGCCACATGTTGCTGGGGCCGGCCTCGATCTGCTCGCGCGTGATGGCGGGGAAGTCGTAGCGGATCTCCAGCGGTCCGAAGCACTCGACACACACGTAGTGGGGGCCGAGCGCCTGGGTCGTGCCGCACTCGCGGCACACCAGCTCGACGGCGTTCCCGAAGGCGCCCTCGCGGGTGGTGCGGGTGGGGGTCTGGGCGGTGCTGATGCTCACGACTGCCTCCTGGTCATCTTTCCCGGGTCGGCTGTCGCCCGGGACGGAATGAGCACCTGGTCCAGGAGCGGACTGGTTGCTGGGGTGTCGTCGGGCCGTGTCCCTCTACCCCTCGTGATGAGTGAAACCAGCCTACGAGTCGTCTCACGATGTGTCTACTTGGTCCGAATGCTGGACATTCTCGTTCGGCCTCTGGTCACGCTCAGCCTCCGGAACAGTCCCGTCAGTCAGGGCCTGCGGGCGAAGCGGGTCCTGGGAGGCGGGTAGTTGCCGTCCGCGAGGCCGGCGAGCCGCTCGAACGGGTTGTACGACGAGTGGTCGCCGGCGAGCACGTAGGAGACCGCCACCCCGAGCACGTACAGCGGGAGCATGACGACGCCGAGCGCGAAGGCGTACTGCGTGCAGTGCCGGTCCTCGTGCCGCAGGAGGATCAGTCGATCGTCGAACCAGGCGAGGTCCTGTGCGCTGATGATCACGCTGCCAACCGTGAACGCGCTCGCTTGCGGGAACCCGAACCGATAGCCGGTGGCCAGGTGAGTGCCTCTCCCCCGACGCACGATCGTCGCACCCCCGAAGCGGGCCACGGCAAGGCCGAGCGGTGTGCTGAGGTTGACCCAGTTGATGGCGGTGCGGACACGGGTCCAGCTGGTGTGCGGCAACGACAGGAAAGCGAGACCTGCGTCAGAACTCATCGGCCAGATCGCCCAGCCAGGCCGCCACCGCGTCAGGACCCGCGAGGACGATGTCGGCGCGGGACACCAGGGCGTCCTGCTCGGGCGACTCCGAACACAGGAGCAGGCCCGCGATGCCGGACGCCTTGAGGTCGTCGACCGCGTCGAACGCCGGTAGGTCGCCGAGATCGTCCCCACCGAAGATCACCTGACGTGCACCGAGGTCGTTGACGAGACCACGCAGCGCGCCACCCTTGTCGATGCCGGGCGTGCGCACCTCGATGACCTGGCGACCCGGCTCGACGGCGAGACCGAGGTCGGCGGCGAGCGAGGCCAACGGGGCACGCAGCTCATCGAGCAGCGTGGGGTCGATGCCTCGGGTGTGGATCGCGATTGCCAGACCTTTGTCCTCGATGCGCACATGGCCAGCTCGGTGCCCGGCGAGCCAGTCGGGCAACCTTTTCGCCAGTCCGGCGATCGCCTCGGGCCGTTCGGGCTCGTCGATCGAGCCGGTGGAAGCGTCCCACCGCTCGGCGCCGTACTGGCCACAGATGATCAGCCGTTCGAGGCCGTCGCGGCCCTCGAACCCACCGAGCTCGAGCGCCTGTCGCACGGGGCGGCCGGTGATGATGGCGACCTGCCCGAGCACTCGTCCGAGGCGACCCAGGGCGGCGAGGGAGTCTTCGTGGACGTACGCCTCGGAGGGATTCGTGACGACGTGGGCGAGGGTGCCGTCAAAATCGAGGGCAAGAAGGGTGCCGGCGGGGTCTGCGACCACGGCGGCACGAGTGGACGAGGCCATGCCGAGGATTATTGCGGTCCGGCCAGGATGATGGTCAGCCGGTCCATGCGCATCGGCGTGACGCCCGGCAGGATGCGGCCGATGCCGACGTCCGAGCCGAGCAGCGAGGCCCGGTCCTGGAAGCCCGCCGGGTAGTAGACGGTGTTGCCGGGGACCGAGCCACGCCAGTTGCCGACGGACGCGACGACCCAACCGGTCTGCCGGACCCGCGCAGCGAAGCTGCCCGCGAGCCCCGGGTTGCGGGTGTTGTTGAGCACCGACACGGAGGCATCGCGTTGGACCTCGGGGGCCTTGGTCTTCTCGGGTGCTCTGGTCTTCTGGGGTGCCTTGGTCTTCTGGGGTTGTGGAGTCGTCTTCTCGGGGGTCGGAGTCGGCGTCGAGCTGGGGGCTGTGGGGGTCGGGCTGGCTGCGACGCTGGGCGCAGGGGTGGCGCTCACGAGGGTCTTGTCTGCGCCGTCGACGAACGCCCACCCGAGCCAGCCGGTCGAGCCGATGATGACGAGCAGGGTCAGGACGATGAACCAGCCGGGAGGCACGAATGCCTTGCGGCTGGGGGTCCTGCGGTGATCCACCTCAGGTACCTTCAGAGATCGATGCCCAGGCGTCTGGCCGAACGGCTGCGCTGACGTTGTGCCCGCAGCCGGCGAAGGCGCTTGACCAGCAGCGGGTCGAACGCGAGGGCGTTCTCACGGTCGATCAGCGCATTGAGCACCTGGTAGTAGCGGGTGGCGGACATGTCGAACTTGTCGCGGATCGCCTGCTCCTTCGCGCCGGCGTACTGCCACCAGAGCCGTTCGAGGGCAAGGATCTCGCGGTCACGATCGGACAGCGACTCGGCCACGACCGGAGTCGCGGCGTTGGGCTTCTCCACTGCACTCATACGCCGATCCTAAGACATGAATCACACCGCTGTCATTTGGCATGATGAATGTCATGACACTTTCCTTGAGTGATGAGTCTGTGAGCGAAGAGTCCCCACAGGTGACGCCCATCCGCTGGGGCATCCTCGCCACCGGGAAGATCGCCGCCACGTTCGCCACGGACCTGGCACTCGTCCCGGGCAGTGTGCTCGCCGCGGTGGGGTCACGGCACCCCGAGGCCGCGCGGGAGTTCGCCGAGCGATTCGGAGGAGCCCGTGCCCACGGGTCGTACGAGGACCTTGCCGCCGACGACGAGGTCGACGTCATCTACGTCGCGACGCCTCATGGGCGCCACCTCGAGGACGTCATGACCTGCTTCGAGGCGGGCAAGGCGGTCCTGTGCGAGAAGGCGCTGACCATGAACGTCGCGGACACTGAGACGCTCGTGGCGGAGGCCCGGTCACGCCGGCTGTTCTTCGCCGAGGCCATGTGGATGCGTGCCAACCCGAACATCAGGCGCATCCGGCAGATGGTCGAGGAAGGCGCCTGCGGCCAAATCAGGCAGGTGCGCGCCGAGCTTGGCTTCGTTGCCCCGCGCGACCGGGCCAGGCTGTGGGACCCGGCCCTGGGCGCGAGCGCGCTGCTCGACGTCGGCATCTACCCGCTGACCTTCGCCCACCTCGTGCTGGGTGAGCCGGAGGCGATCGTCGCGGCAGGCACCCTCTCGGGCGGCATCGACGTCAACGCCGGTGCCACCATGACGTATGCGAGCGGGGCCGTCGCGAACATCGCCTGGAACCAGGTGGCCCGGAGCGACAACCGAGCATCCATCGCGGGCGACGGCGGGCTCATCGAGGTGCCCGCGCGATTCCACCACCCGACCGCCTTCTCGTACACGCAGGGCGCGGAAGGGCGCGGCGGCCCGGTGGAGACGATCGGGCTACCCGTCACGGGTCGCGGATACGCCCACGAGATCGAGGAGGTCGCCTCCTGCCTGCGCGCGGGGGCGACGGAGTCGGCGCTCCTGCCGCTCGACGAGACGGTGTCGCTCATGAGGCAGATGGCCGACATCCTGCATCAGCTCGGCGTGGCACCACGATGACCAGCGCGGGCGTCAGATGCGCAGGCTAAGGTGATGCGCATGGCGATCGGCACCGCAGACTTCGTGGTGATCGCCAACCGCCTGCCCGTCGACCGGGTCCTCGGCCCCGACGGCGAGATGATGTGGCGGAAGTCCCCCGGCGGCCTCGTCACGGCGCTCGAGCCCGTCATGCGCAGCAACGGCGGAGCTTGGATCGGGTGGCACGGGGCACCTGATGAAAAGCTCAAGCCCTTCGAGTACGACGGGCTCCAGCTCGTGCCGGTGCCGCTGTCTGTCGAGGAGATCGAGGAGTACTACGAGGGCTTCTCCAATGCCACCCTGTGGCCTCTCTACCACGACGTCGTCGCGCCTCCGGAGTTCCACCGAGAGTGGTGGGACTCCTACGTCCGAGTCAATCAACGCTTCGCCGAGCGCGCCGCCAAGGTGGCCCGCCGCAACGCTGTGGTCTGGGTGCAGGACTACCAGCTGCAGCTCGTGCCCAGCATGCTGCGCGAGCTGCGACCCGACCTCCGCATCGGCTTCTTCCTGCACATCCCGTTCCCTCCCACCGAGCTGTTCCAGCAGCTTCCGTGGCGCCGGCAGATCCTCGAGGGTCTGTTGGGCGCCGACCTGGTCGGCTTCCAGATGCCCGGCGCGGCCCAGAACTTCGTCCGCCTCGTGCGACAGCGGGTCGGACACAAGACGCATCGCGACATGATCTACCTGCCCGACGGTCGCTCGGTGCTCGCCAAGGCCTACCCCATCTCGATCGATGCCGCAGGCTTCGAAGAGCTGGCCCGCACTCCGGAGGTCATCGCCCGTGCCGCCGAGATCCGCGAGAGCCTCGGCAGCCCCAAGACCGTGCTGCTCGGTATCGATCGGCTCGACTACACCAAGGGGCTCCGCCAGCGGTTGCGGGCCTTCGGCGAGCTTCTCGCCGAAGGGTCGCTTCCTGTCGACGACACGGTGTTCGTGCAGGTCGCCACGCCATCGCGTGAACGGGTCAACCAGTACAAGATTCTGCGCGACGACATCAACCGGCTGGTCGGCCGCATCAACGGCGATGTCGGCCGCATCGGCCAGCAACCCGTCACTTACCTGCACGCGTCGTACCCGCGCGAGGAGATGGCCGCTCTCTACCGTGCCGCCGACGTCATGGTCGTCACTCCACTGCGCGACGGCATGAACCTCGTGGCCAAGGAGTACGTCGCCTGCCGCTACGACGAGCGCGGGGCCCTGGTCCTGAGCGAGTTCGCCGGCGCCGCCTCCGAGCTCAAGTCGGCCTATCAGGTCAACCCGCACGACATCAACGGCATGAAGAGCATGATGCTCGCCGCCATCAATGCCAGCCCGCGTGAGAACGCCCGTCGCATGAAGGCCATGCGCAAGCAGGTCATGGAGAACGACATCGAGCTCTGGGCCAGCAACTTCCTGCGCGAGCTCACCTCGATGCGCAACCCGCACGTCAAGAACCCCCGGCCCGTGTGACGCCGCCTGACCCCCGCCGCCGGGTCATGAGGTTGGACGCGTGAGCACTCGCCCGAGCCAGTGGCGCGACACACCCGATCTGGTCGGCGACCACGTCAGGCTCACGGCGCTGCGCAGCGACCACGCGGCGGGCATCCTCGCCGCGGCCGACGACGACGCGGTCTTCCGTTGGCTGGCAGCCGACCGACCGTCGACGTCGACGGAGGCCGAAGCGCTCGTGGCGACCTACCTCGCCCGTACCGACATCATCATGTGGGTGCAGGTCGACCGGGCGTCTGGTGAGGTCGCTGGCGTGACGACCTACTACGACATCGACCCCGACAACCGTACGGTCGCGATCGGGCACACCTGGATCGGCAGCAGGTTCTGGCGCACCGGTCTCAACACCGAGGCCAAGCTGCTGCTGCTCCGCAGGGCTTTCGACGACCTCGGCTGCGTACGGGCCGTGTGGCACACCGACATCTTCAACGAGCGGTCGCAGGACGCCATTGCCAGACTGGGCGCCCAGCGCGAGGGTGTCCTGCGCAAGCACCGCCTGCGCCGCGACGGCTCGTGGCGTGACACCGTCGTCTTCTCGATGACCGACGAGGAGTGGCCGGTTGCTCGTGCTGCCCTCGAGCAGCAGCTGGGCTGAACGATTCAGTCCGAGAGCCGGCCGCGGGTGTGCTGGAAGATCAGGTTCGTCTCAGTGAGCGCCACCTCCGGTGCCGAGCTCAGGTGATCGACGACGAATGCCCGCAGGTCCTCCGGATCGCGGGCGGCAACGTGCACGTGGAAGTCGTCGGCACCGGCGAGGAAGTAGACATTCAGCACCTCCGGCATGCCGGCAAGACGGTGCGAGAACTCGTTGATGGCGGCGCGGGCATCTGCCCTCAGCCGGACCGCGATCATGGCCTGGATGGGTCGGCCCAGCCAGGCCGGGTCCACCTCCGCATGGAACCCCGCTATCACGCCGCGATCGACCAGGCTCCGCAGACGGGTCAGGCAGGTCGAGGCGGCGATGCCTACCGTGTCGGCCAGCGCGTTGTTGGGCAAGCGACCCTCGCTGCGTAGGGCCGCGACGATGCGCTCGTCGATGTCGTCGAGCGTCCGAAGATCCTTCGGCATGACGTGTCCTGACCTCGTGGTTTTCGTGCATTGGTCCCTCAGATAACACAATACAGAATTATCTTCACTCGGTTGCGCCTGATTCCGCACTTAGTTCAGGATGGGAGTCCGGAATCCTTAGGAGATCAACATGCTGGTCGGCGTCCCCCGCGAGATCAAGAACCACGAGTATCGAGTGGCCATCACCCCGGCCGGTGTGCACGAGCTGACCCGCCACGGGCACGACGTCGTCGTCGAGCGCGACGCTGGCGCGGGCTCGTCGATCACTGACGCGGAGTACGTCGCCGCCGGCGCGAAGATCCTCGAGACCGCCGATGAGGTGTGGGCGAGCGCCGAGCTCGTGCTCAAGGTCAAGGAGCCGATCGCCGAGGAGTACGGCCGCATGCGCCGCGGGCAGACGCTCTTCACCTATCTTCACCTCGCCGCCAGCCGCCCGTGCACCGACGCGCTGCTCACCTCCGGCACGACGTCGATCGCCTACGAGACCGTGCAGCTGCCCGACCGTTCGTTGCCGCTGCTCGCCCCGATGTCCGAGGTTGCCGGCAAGCTTGCTCCGCAGGTCGGTTTCTACCACCTCATGCGCTCAGGCGGAGGTCGCGGCGTGCTGCCCGGCGGCGTCCCGGGCGTGCACGCTGCCGACGTCGTCGTCATCGGTGCCGGTGTCTCGGGAGTCAATGCGGCACAGGTCGCGCACGGCATGGGTGCCCGCGTCCAGATCCTCGACCTCAACGTCGCACGGCTACGCCAGGTGGATGCCCAGTTCGGTGGAGCCATCACGACGGTCGCCTCCAACTCCTACGCCATCGAGAAGGCCGTCCGCGAGGCCGACCTCGTCGTCGGCGCGGTGCTCGTGCCCGGCGCCAAGGCCCCCACGCTCGTGAGTGACGACCTCGTCGCCACGATGCGTCCCGGCTCTGTGCTTGTCGACATTGCGATCGACCAAGGCGGATGCTTCGAGAGCTCGCGTCCGACGACGCACGACGACCCGACCTTCCGCGTGCAGGACTCGGTCTTCTACTGCGTCGCCAACATGCCCGGCGCCGTGCCGCGCACCTCGACGTACGCGCTGACCAACGTCACGCTCCCTTACGTCGTCGCCCTTGCCGACAAGGGCTGGCACCAGGCGGTCAGCGACGATGCCGCGCTGGCCGGTGGCCTCAGCACCCACAACGGCAAGCTCGTCAACGGGCCGGTCGGTGAGGCCCTCGGACTCGAGGTCACACCGCTCAGCGCTCTCGCCTGAGCAGGACACACACCTGATCACGTAGTTGAATGGGCCGCATGGATGACGGTCGCAGGAGCAGACCCGGTGACCGCGAGCTGGAGCAGGCGATCAGGTCCGGCATCGTCGCCGTCATCGGGGCGTTCGTGGCCAGCCTGCTCTCGGGCCTGACGTCGCCGACCGGGTTGTCGCTCGTGTTCCTGGTGTGGCTGGCGACGATCCTCGCCGGAACGACCTGTGCACTCGCCCTGGCGGTCGGCCTCTACAAGCGGCGGCGCTGACGCACCCGTGGGCTCAGACGGCTCCGACCGGACGAGCCTCTCGCAGCAGCCGGTTGGCCCCGATCGCCAGCAGCACCGCGAGCCCCGCCGACGACACCGTGACCGCGAATGCCGGGGTGTGGCCACCGCCGTCGTCGGCCAGCCGTCCGGCGATCGACGCGCCGAGCGCGTAGCCGATCCCGGTGGCACCGGCGAGCAGGGTCATGGCGGCGCTGACCCGGTGCAGCGGGACAAGAATGCCTGCGAGCGCGAAGTTGCTGATCATGTAGGGCGCGACCGCGAAGCCCAGGAGGGCAATGACCCCGATCAACGAGGCGATGGAGTCGACGAGCAGCAGCGGTGACGACAGCCCGAGCAGACCGAGGGCGGCGACAAGCATCCGGGTCGCGTACAGCACACGCTCGGGCAGCCCGGTGACGGCCAGCCCGGCGATGACGCTGCCGATACCCAGCACGGCGTGGATCAGGCCGGCCATTCCGGCATGCCCCTCCGCCGTGGCGAGTACCGTCGTACCGGTCTGCACGCTGCCGAAGATCATGCCGATGCACAGCTGGGCGCCGACGAGCACGATGAACGCGCCGGTCCAGAGCGCCCCCGTGCCCACCGCGTCCGCCGAGGTGCGTCTGGCCACGAGCACCGAGGTCGGGTGGACCGCGAACCACGACCCGAACACCGCGAGAAGTGCCGCGGCGGCGAGCAGCGCACCGGCCGGCTCGGCGACGATGGCAAGAACCCCGATCATGGCCGGGCCCAGCACGAAGGACGCCTCGTCCGCGGCGCCTTCGTACGAGAACGCTGCGTCGACCAGCCGGCGCTGGTCTCCCTCCTCGCGGGTGATCGGACGCCACCGGACCCGGGCCAGCGGACCCACTTGCGGGATCGCCAGACCTGCGAGCGCCGCTGCGACGAAGATGACCCCGTTCGATGCGCCGGGGTCGGTGACCACGACGACGGCGGTGAGTCCGAGCGCTCCCCCGATGGACTGTGCAAGCACCACGGGCCGCTGCCCGATGCGGTCGGCAAGGGCACCGGCCACGGGAGACCCGATGGCGTTCGCCACGGCCAGGATGCCAGCGGCGGCCCCACCGACCCCGTAGCTGCCCGTGGTCGTGCTGACCAGCACCAGGACCCCGAGCTGGCTCATGGCCAGCGGGATGCGCCCGAGGAACGCCACAAGGATGTACGCGGGTCCGACGATCCGCAGGAGGGCGCGGTAGGAGGCGATGGCTGACACAGCCCGGGCAGTCTACGGGTGCCACAGACCCCGATAGTGTCGAGCCATGCCGCTCGCCCGCGCGCGAAGCTCGACCTTCGCCTTCTTCGCGCTCAACGGCTTCACCCTCGGCATGTGGGTCGTGCACATCCCCGAGATCAGGGACCGGACCGGCACCTCCACGGTGATGCTGGGCTATCTCCTGCTGCTGCTCGGCGGCACTGCCTTCGCCGGCATGCAGGTCGGCGGCAGGCTCATCGACCATGTCGGCAGCAGGGTGGTCCTCGTCGTCGGGGGTCTCGGCCTGAGCATCGCGCTGATCGGACCGGCGATGGCGACAAGCACCGCCGGACTGGCGGTCGCGCTCGGAGTGTTCGGTGCGATCAACGGCGTCATCGACGTCGCGCAGAACGCGCACGCCATCGAGGTCGAGCGTGCGTACGGTCGTCCGATCCTCAGCGCCTTCCACGCGTTCTTCTCCCTCGGCGGGCTGCTGTCCGCAATCATCGGCGGCAGCCTCCTCGCTCTCGGCACGGACATCCGCCTGAGCCTCGGGCTGGCGGGTGCGTTGGGCATCATCATCACCCTCACCGCCCGACGCGCCCTGCTCGCTCCGGCGGTGGTGCCGCTGGACGCCTCGACCGGAGGTGGCGACGGCGACAGTGGTCGGCGTCGAGCCCCGTGGAGCTCTCGCGTCGTCGTCCTCGCCCTCCTCGCCTTTGCGTTGCTGCTGTCCGAGGGCGTGGCGTACGACTGGAGCACCGTCCACCTGCACGACTCGCTCGATGCGAGCACGACCACCGCTGCCCTCGCCTTCGGTGCGTTCTCCGTGACCATGACGCTCGTGCGTCTCGTGGCCGACCGCATCGTGGCCCGCATCGGCGCCGCTGCCTACGTGCAACGCGCGGCGATCGTGGGCGCCGCTGGCCTCCTCGGAGCAGCCCTCGCGCCCACCCAGGTCATCGCGATCGTCGCCTGGGGTGTCTTCGGCGTCGGTCTGGCCGGCTGTGTTCCCCAGTTCTTCAGCGCTGCGGGCAACATCGACCCCGCGGCGGCCGGAACCTACCTCGCGCGGGTCACGGGCGTCGGCTACCTGGGGCTGCTCGCCGGGCCGGCCATCATCGGGATCCTCACCCACTGGGTACCCCTCACCACGGCATTCGCCGTGCCAATCATCGGATGCCTGATCGCCGGTCTGCTTGCGCCGTCGGCACTCCGGAAGCAGCTCGTGTGACCACGCCGCTCGCCGACGTCATGGCGCTCGACTGGGCTGAGGCTCTCGAGCCTGTCGCACCCCAGATCGCGGCGATGGGGCAGTTCCTGCGGGCCGAGGTGGCCGAAGGGCGCCCCTACCTGCCGGCAGGTGACCTCATCCTGCGCGCCTTCGCCGAACCGATGGCGGGGGTCAAGGTGCTGATCGTCGGCCAGGACCCCTACCCGACGCCCGGCCATGCCGTGGGCCTGTCATTCTCGGTGGCGCCCGACGTGCGACCGCTGCCGCGCAGCCTGACCAACATCTTCACCGAGCTCGAGTCCGATCTCGGCATCCCCCGGTCACCGTCCGGCGATCTGACTCCGTGGACGAGTCAAGGCGTGTTCCTGCTCAACCGAGTGCTGACAGTGCGCCCCGGCGCACCAGCCAGCCATCGCGGCAAAGGATGGGAGGCGGTCACCGAGCAGGCAATCCGTGCACTCGTCGCCCGCGAGTCGCCCCTCGTCGCGATCTTGTGGGGGCGCGACGCCCAACGGCTCAAACCGATGCTCGGCGACGTGCCCTGCCTCGAGTCTGCACACCCCAGTCCGCTGTCGGCATCGCGTGGATTCTTCGGCTCGCGTCCCTTTGGCCGGGCCAACGAGCTGCTGGCCGAACAGGGTGCAGATCGCGTCAACTGGGACCTCCGCAGATAAGGTGTCCGGGTGACTGAGAAGAAACAGATCCGCGACCGCGGCGTGGTGATCGACGAGGGCTTCGCCACCATGCAGCGATGGGGCATCCGCATCATCGTCATCGCCCTCGCCGCCGTGATCCTCGGCCTGGCCATCGGCAAGGCGTGGATCGTCCTGTACCCCGTCTCCCTCGCCCTCATCGTCTCCACTGTCTTGGCTCCCCCGGCGGCATGGCTGCGATCCAAGGGCTGGCCCTCTGCCCTCGCCGCCGCGGTCATCGTGGTGGGCTTCCTCGGCATCGTCGTCGGCATCATCGCGGTGCTGACGCCCCAGGTCGCCGGCCAGGCGGGGGAAGTCGCCACCGGTGCGTCCGACGGACTCCAGAAGATCCGCGACTACGTGACCGGCGAGCCGCTCAACCTGTCGGACAGTCAGATCACCAGCGCCATCTCGGCGGTGCAGGACAAGCTCACCGCCAGCGCCGCCACCATCAGCTCAGGCATCTTCTCCACCCTCGGTGCGGCGACCTCGGCCATCGTCAACCTCGTGCTGATCCTGATGCTGACCTTCTTCTTCGTGAAGGACGGCCACAAGTTCCTCCCCTGGATCACGATCCTCGGTGGACGGCGTGCGGGAAACCACCTCGTCGAGCTTCTCGAGCGCACGTGGGACACCCTGGGTGGCTTCATCCGCACCCAGTCGCTCGTCGCACTGATCGATGCCGTCATCATCGGTGCCGGGCTGGCCATCCTCGGCTCACCGCTCGCCATTCCGCTGGCAGTGCTGACGTTCTTCGGCGCCTACATCCCCATCATCGGAGCCTTCGTGAGCGGGGGGATCGCGGTGCTCGTCACGCTGGTCACGAACGGCCCCAAGGACGCACTGATCGCCCTGATCATCGTCGTCGCGGTGCAGCAGCTCGAGGGCAACGTTCTTTCGCCGATGCTGCAGGGCAAGAACATGAACCTGCATCCGGCCGTGGTGCTGCTGTCCGTCACGGGGGGCGGCACGCTCTTCGGGGTGACCGGCGCGTTCCTCGCCGTGCCCGTCGCTGCCACCATCGCTGAGATCTTGCGCTACACCAACGAGCAGATCGACGACTCCGTCTCGGTGTTCGCGCCCAAGGAAGACGCGATGGCCGCGGAAGAGCACGACCGCGACTGAGTCCACCTTCAGACAGCACTGTGGGTGCGTCCCCAAGACGGTCACGCACCCACAGTGTTTTCTTCCTACCCAACCGGGGAGGAGGACCTTTGCTGTCCGATCAGCTCGCGAGGAACTCGATCAGGACGCGGTTGAACTCGTCGGCGTGCGTCACGTTGATGCCGTGGGGCCCGCCCTCGATCACGTGCAGCGTGCTGCCACTGATGGCCTCGGCGCTCCGCTTGCCACTGATCTCGAACGGCACGATCCCGTCCGAGTCGCCGTGGATCACGAGGGTTGGCACGTCGATGGTCGAGACGTCGTCGCGGAAATCCGTACGGCCGAAGGCGCCGATGCAGTCGAATGTGCCCTTGGGCGACGCGAACGCGGCGGTCTGCACGCTGTAATCGTGCAGCGGCTTGCTGACGAGCTCGTCGCCGTCACCCGCGGTGAAGAACTTCGTGACGAAGCCGTCCAGGAATGCCAAGCGGTCTCCCGCGACACCACCCTCGAAGCTGGCAATCGTCTCGTCGTCCAGTCCTCCGTCGGGGTTGTCGTCGCTCTTGTAGAGGTAGGGCGGCACTGCGGACGCGAGAACAGCCTTCGACACTCGGGCCGAGCCGTACGTCGCGAGGTAACGGACGACTTCTCCACCACCCATCGAGAAACCGACGAGTGTCACGCCGTTGAGGTCGAGATGGCTGAGCAGCGCATCGAGGTCCTTCGCAAAGGTCTCGTAGTCGTAACCGTCCCACGGCTGTGAAGAGTCTCCGAAGCCACGGCGGTCGTAGGTCACGACCTGATGACCGGCCTCGACGAGCGCGCCGACCTGGGGCTCCCAGGCGCGGCCGCTGAGTGGCCATCCGTGGATGAGGACCACGGGCGCGCCGGCTCCGGCGACCTCGTAGTGCAGCTCGATGTTGTCAGTTCCTGCAGTGATCTTCGGCATTGCTGAACTCCCACTTCGATGTTCATTGATGATGGTGCTTCGACTGCTCGACACAGGGTCGGCAGGCCGTCAGCGCGGACGCGGACAGGAGAAACAGCGGTGGGCCGGTGAGTTGCTCACCGGCCCACCGCTCGTCCTACTGGGTGTACTGGATGACCGTCAGTGCTACTTGGTGTTGACGGTGATCTTGGCGACGCCGACGAGGAGGTCCTTGGTGACGGCGTCGGTCTTGAAGGTGTCGTTCAGGAGGCCGGCAGCGACCGGGCTGATGAAGACCTTGGTGCCTTCGAGGATGGCGGTGTTGCC
>NZ_JACMOM010000211.1 GCF_014378035.1 Aeromicrobium sp.
ACGTTAGGCACGACCGTTGAATGGGTCACCCGGATCATTCGGTCAAGGAACAGGGTGGACCCGAACGGGGAGTTCGAGTCGAAGTGCAAGCGACGATCGGGATCGAAGAACGTCAGCGACGCAGTGCGGCGAACGGGCGAGTCCCTCTGGATGTTCACCTGCCCATCAAGCAGGGTCTCGCGGATCGACTCGATCACGGCGCCAGACGTGTTGAGTACCTGGGCAGTGATCGTGAAGTTGTGCGAGCCGAGCAGGTGGCGCAGGTATAGCCGGTTCTCTACGGCGGTCAGGCCGAGCGGCTGCATCAGGCGGTCCAGGGGACTTCGTCGACCTGCCACCAGTTGAAAGACACCCGCGACCACCGCTCCGTACCTGAGATCGGCGCAGGGTTGACCGTGATGTCACCGACGTTCACCGGGATGCTCCGATCGCCAGCGAACAAGCGCAGTTCACGGTTTGCTGGGGAGGATTTGAAGTCGTACAGCACTGCAATGCTGGCGTCGGCAGTGATCCCTGATACGTCCAGAAGGTCGCCAGAGATGGAACCCGACAAAGGCACCCGATAGGCGACTCGGCGAATTGGTGGACCGGCGATGGGCTGATGGGTGACCGCGAGTTCGACAGCTGACCAGGAACCCTCGTCATCACCCCACAGCACGGCAGCAGTGCCGTCTTCAGGGTCAACGAGCCACAGCCCTGAGAAACGCGGTGTGATGAGCGCGTGCGGACCGCCCGGCGAGACCGCTCCATTGACAATGCGCGCCACCCGGTAGTCGTGCTCATGGTTCGGTGTCGCGGTCCAGTCCGTCCACGAGAAAGTCAACGTGGGTTGGATCGGTTCAGTGAACACCCGCTCACCATCACGGATCACCGCCCAACCATCCGGCGCAGACGTTGCAGTAGCCGCGACATAGACGGCAGGGCTGAACCCATTCGTTGTAGCAGTGACTATGCTCGGTGCCACAACGCCGCCAGTGGTCGACAGGGTGTAGGTGGATGTTGCCTTCGCGTAATCGGGGTTGCCCGGAGTGACAGCCCGGTCAACGTTGTCCCAGACGGAGACCTCGATTGTGCCGACGCCGCCTTCCGTGCGAATGAGGTCCTTCGGAGCCACCCATGTAGTCGCAGCGGAGGTCACGCGGCCCGAGTCACCAACGACGGTGCCAGAGCCATTGGTCACGATGACACGCCATGACTCCTGCGTGCCGCCAGAGACCGACCAGATCACTGGGGGTGAAACGTCATCCGACGTCGCCCCAGGTGACGTGATGCTCACGGTGGGCTTGTTCGTGCGCGAGAACGACGCCCACGCCGACCACGGCGTCAGGCCAGTCGCTCCCCGCGCGCGCGCGCGCCAGAACGTCGTAGCGCCAACAGCGATGCCCACGTAGGCGGTCGAGGCGAGGACGACCTGTCCGACGTCGCTGACGATTTCGCCGGAGTCGAAGTCGACCGCGCCCGTCGCATCGACGTCGATCTGCACCTGAACGGCTGTCGTGTCGGGAGCGACCAGGAACAAGAGGGTCGGCTTATCGAGGGACACGACACCGCCATCTGGGTACAGATCCTCGGGAGCCTCGCCAGGCTCCACGAACTCGAGGACCAGAACAGGTTGCCCCGTCGATGCGGACGAACCCCTGAAGCGAACCCCAGTAGTCGAGGTGGAGGCAATCCGCCACCCGAAGTTGGCCAGCGATCCAGCACTGAAGCCCTGCAGGTCCGAGGTCACATCGAACGACCAAGCGGTGCCACCAGTGGGACTCGACTTCGTCACCGCAACCGTGGAGCCGGTCTGAGCTGCCACGTTGTTCCACGTTGTGCGCGAGACGTTGAACGCCCCCGCCAAGCGACGCAGGTTCACGATCACCGATCCCGACTCGGTGCCCACCTGAGTAAGGACCAGCATCGCCGACGAGATGACAGCATCCTCTGACACCGCGGCCGGCAATCCGGCCCGCACCAGCATCGAAGCCGTCGTACTGACCGGAACTTGGAGGCGCTGACCGTAGGTGAAGTTCGGCCTAGCCGACTTAATAGAGATGGCTAGGGGCGCGAGGTTGACCACTGTGACCTCCTGTGCTCTCGTGCCAGATCGGATGCCGAAGAGACGCGCGAGTCGGCGATCGAGGTCATGTGGCCGGTGCCGTCCTTCCAGTTGGTGATGGTCAGCGCGACGCGGCCGGAACCAGCGGCACCGTTAACAGCCGGGGCAGCCGCGACGCCGAGACGACGCGGCTGCTGGACCAGTTGCCGCGTCTGTGCGGCGGTTCGCACCGCAGCGCCGCGCGGAAGGCCCACCAGCTCCGGCCCCTCCTCGCCGACCAGGGCAATCCCGCCCTTGAAGAA
>NZ_JACMOM010000212.1 GCF_014378035.1 Aeromicrobium sp.
CCTCGGCCAGGCTCCCGACGGAGCGCTCGCCGCCGGACAGCTGCTCGAGCACCTGCACGCGCAGGGGATGCCCGAGCGACTTGAACAGTTCGGCCTTGAGCAGGGCCATGGGCAGTCCGGTGGTCGACACCGTCTGAGCATATCGCTAATCTATAATGTCTTCAAATAGATGAGGGATCCGCCCGTCCGCTACGGGTCGGCGCACGATGCGCCGTGGGCGGCGAGATACGGTGTGCGGTGCGGTCCCACCCCGACCGCACCGCGTCACGCAAACGACCACGCGCCCCCCAACTTATGTCCGGCACGTGACGCGCAGGCCGTACAGGGGTCCTGGCAGCCTCCGGAAACCGGTAGCCTAGACATGTCCAACCGAATCCAACGGTAGCACGAATTAGACATGTCCAACGCACGGCGACACGCCATGGGACCATCGATCCACCGAGTAGGGAATTGCGTGATGCGCGAAGAACGCCGAGAGCGGGCCCGCCGGCTGGTCGAGGCGCTCGACCTGCCGCGCCCGCTCACCGCCGAGAAGCTCCACCGGCACATGGAGGGCGTTCGGCAGAAGAAGATCATCCTCCGCCCCGCCAGCGCCGACCTGATCACGTCCGGCGTCTGCGGCCTGTGGCTGGAGATCGCGGGCGAGGACTTCGAGCGGGTGCACTACGCGCCGACGGAGTCCGCCGTGCACCGCCAGCAGTTCATCAACCACGAGTACGGGCACATGATCCTCCGGCACGAGAAGGAACTCCTCACCGCCGAACGCGTCGCCCTGCTCGCCCCCCTGATCCCGATGGACGCGATCGTGCACGCCCTCTCCCGGAGCTCCTTCACCGACGAGCAGGAGGCCCTCGCTGAGGCCATCGGCGACGAGCTCGCCCTGATCATGCTGGACGACCGCACGGATGCCCGGAACGGCCCGCGGACCGGCTTCGGGAGGGTGCTCTGATGGTCGTCGGTCAACTCATCATGGCCGCACTCCTCTGGCTGTCCGCCCTGCTCTGGCTGCCGTCGGCGATCCGCGGCCGACGCCAGCTGCTGTTCTGGTTCCTGGCTGTCTTCGCGCTGTCGATGTCCCTTCAACCCGCGCCTGTCTACGACGTCGTCGATGCGGCCTTCGGCGGCGGCAACATCACGTTCTTCATCTACCATGCAGCAGCGATTGTCGCGATCGCGCTTCTGAACAGCATCGTGCAGGAGGCAACCAGCGACGACGGGATCACCCCTTCGCGTCGCCGGGTCAGCATTTCCATCGTCGCCGCGATCGTCAGCGTTCAGGCCCTCCTGTTCTTCGGCAGAGATTGGCGTTTCACTGACGACTACGACGGGATGGCATTCAACCGGTGGGACTACACGGTGTACGCGTCGACTACCTGGTTCGCCCTGGCCTACTTCTCCGTATCCGTCGCCGCCGCCTGCCTGGGTGACCTGCCGAGGCAACGCCGGCGAGTGACACGGCTCTCGCTGCTCTTCGTCGCCGTGGGCTGCCTGGGCGTGCTGCTGTTCGCCCTGGTGAGCATCGTGAACGCGACGCTGCTGAGTCTCGATCAGGGCTCCGGCTTCACAAGCGCGACCCGCGGCATCTATTTCACGGCATTGATCACCGCGCCGATCTGCCTCGCGATCGGCCTGGGCCTCACGACCGTCGTCGACGCCGTGGCCGGTGCGTGGCGAAGCGGTACGGATCGCGTGCTGCTCTGGCGGATCACCCCGCTCTGGGAGCGCCTGATCGCGGACTCCCCCGAACTCAGCCTCGAGGCGGCCTCGCCGCGCCTGCGGCTCGCCGTCGGGCGTGAGCCGGGAGCGCGGCTCTACCGGCGCTACGTCGAGGTGCGCGACAGCCTGCTCCTCCACCCGCGGGAGGCCACCGCGGCCGAACGCGCCCTCCTCGACGCGGTCGAACGGCAG
>NZ_JACMOM010000213.1 GCF_014378035.1 Aeromicrobium sp.
CCGGCACGCCACAGCCGTCCGGGAAGCCGCTGTATAAGCCGGCCGACGCGGTGGCCCGGCAGGCGATGGCGGCGTTCCTACACCGGTTCGCCACCAGACCCTGAGTCTCAGGCTTCGCCACTGGCACCCAACACCACCCCGCCTGCGACGGCGCCATACAGCCAGGCGCGCAGTCTGCCACCGGCAGCGTCGCCTCAGCCTCGTCGTGCTGGGCTGCCCGATTGATGGCGCAGCCCAGCACTCCCCTCGCGGTCCGCTGCACCGAACGTCTCGCCGAGACCGGTGCCGTTGCGCCGGTCGAAAGCATTGGCGACGGCTACGACGCCATGGCCGAAGCGTTCAGAGTCGAATTGGTCCGCAACCGCGGACCCTGGAAGGTCATCGACGACCGTTTTCAAGCGTTCCTTCATTCACACCGAGCTCGCGTGCGACCTGTGCGATTGGGCGTGAACTGTCAATCACGAGACGTGCAGCCTCGTGACAGCAATCGGGGATGAATTTTCGAGACTTCTGGGCCATGATCATATGATGGGTATCGGCTTCGACTTTATCTGGCCGTGGTCCAAGAGCCGCGGGGCAACCCGCTACCACATCTATTTTTTAAGGTGCAGCTTCTGCGGGCGTTTCAGTTTTCACCGAGGTGAGCCTATGCTCGGCCTTGTGGACCCATTAGTCGTCGTGCTTGGGATGCACCGCTCGGGAACGAGCGCCCTCGCCGGTTCGCTGTGCCAAGCAGGCGCCTGGGCCGGCGAGGCTGCCGATTTATATGGCCCGACCGTCGCGAACGCAAGCGGCTACTTCGAGCGGATCGACACAATGGCCGCAGTCGAGGCCCTCCTAGAGCGCCTCGGTGGCTCGTGGGACCTGCCCCCGCTCGACGCTCTTGATGGCGCAATGTTCAGCGTCGACGCCGCCCTTGCGGGCATATTTGCCGCCATGCGGGCCGCGGCACCGGAAGGTCGAATCCCACTGGTGAAGGACCCACGACTGACGCTTTTGAGCGGCGGAGTGCGGCGGCTGCTCGGCGACCGCCTGACCGTTGCACTGTGCGTCCGGCATCCACTGAGCGTCGCCCGATCACTGGCCCGCACAGAACGTGTCCCCCTGCATCACGGGCTTGCGCTCTGGGAGACCTACAACGCGGTCGCGTGCACCGCGCTAGCAGGACTGCCAGTACGGATGTTCTCGCTAGAGCACGCCCTCACACATCCCCAAGACCACCGTCGGTTGGTCGCGGATGTGCTTGCCCCGCTTGACTTGACCGAGGCCAGGCTCGACGCGGCGGTCGTGCATCTACGTCACGAGCTTGATCACGAGCGTGGACACGAACACGAGGAAAAGCAATGGCTGACGCTCGCGCAACGCGACCTATGGCACTGGCTGCGCGGGCTACCGAGCATCCTCGAACCGGTGCAGATTTCGCCCGTCGCCCGCGAGGTTTTGTCTACCGCACGCCAAGCGACGGCTCCAGCAGTCGCTGCTGCCAGGGCGGAAACCGGTCACGTCACCAAAAGACTGCATGATCTCATGTTGGAGTTCGAGCGCGTCAAAACGAAGGAACAGCCAGAAGCTTAACTCCGCTGATGCCCATCCGCGACGGAGGCATATCGGCCATCTCGACCGGCACGTGCACGGCGTCGGCCTGCAGGTGAAGCTTAGCGATGACGAAACCGGCCTGACGAAGAGCCAGGTGCAGCCCGTCTGCCGTTATCTGGTTGAGGGTCCGGTACTCCCGGTACATAACCTCAGCCCTGTCTGAAAACGTTTCCTCAGTCATGCGGAGCAGAATTTGCTCCTGGCTGTAGCGGTGCTGTGCGAAGCCCTCCGGGAACCATTCGACCAGGTGCGTCCCGTGCTCGGAGTCAAAGAAGGGCCACAACTGTATGAAGAGCACGCCATCAGCGGTCAGCACCCGCCGGATCTCGCGGAGCACCGAGACAGGGTCGCCAATGTGCTCGAACGCGGACCAACTGACGACGTAATCGAAAGAACCGTCTTCGATGGGGAACCCTGTTTCGCTACAATGGACGAAGCTCAACTCGGGCGGTAGCTCGGTCACGCCAGCGTGCTCAAGCGCCTTGCTACGCAGGTGGTCGACGTCAGTGGGACTAATGTCTAGCCCAACGAGCGAAGCCGGTTGCGCCCGCAGTGTCAATCCCAAGTCGATGATGCCGTCGCCGCAACCGACATCAGCAACGCGTTTCCCCTGCAACGAGATCCCATCACCAGCGAAGAACTCACAAATCTGTTCGACCGCGATCTCGAAGTGAGCAGCAAACCATACGTCGCGGTCAACCGACCCTGAGTAGTGGCTCACTAGTTCCCGCCGACGATCAGCAGGGCGAGGACAGCGCGAGTCATGCGATCACCTTTGTCGAGTTCATGCAGGGTCGGGGGCGTCACTGAGTGCTCATGTGCCGGGGGGCGAATACGGCCGACATCGGCCAACATCTCTAGCGACGCTAGCTGCGCCCGTCCGCCACCCCGGAGCTGGCCGCCGTTGAGGGTGTCAACGAGTGACGCGAAACGGGAGAGCAGCACAGCGATGTCCTCCTCTGTAGCCCTATACGGCGGACCGGTGGGTGACATAAGCCGGAGCACTCGTCCAGCAGCAGGCCGTCCTTCAACATTCAATAATCGGCAGAGCTCAAGCTCCCAGCCTGCTAAGCGGCGTGGTAGCGAAGGGAGCACTTCCTCAGCGATGGCGCGTATGCCCGAGGCGAGAACCGGTGGGGCGTCGAGCAGCCGCACCAGCCACTCGATCGGACACGCCGACGGGTGTACGGGCCACAGCCCCCCACCAGTCATCTCGGCGCCACGTAGGAGACGCGGCCACGCGATACGGCTCTCGTCTGCGAGCCAGCTCGTGAAGTCACGGACTGCCGCCCCCTCCGCGATGCTCTCTGACCAGATATCCAGGGCCTGCTCGAAGATCGGCAGAACCAATCCGTGTAGCTCAAGGGTGGAGCCTCGTTCGACAAGTTGGGCACGCGTCCCGTCGAGCCCAGCAACGTCGTCGGCGAAGTCCAGGGCGTCGACAAGCACCACGTGTGTCGCACAAGGATGCCCGCCGACGGCAGCGAGCACGTCAGCACACGTCGCCCCGGAGGCCGATACAAGAACGCCAGCCCGGCCTAGCGGCGCGGCCGCCGACTGGAGCACTAGCGAGACGGCACGATCCAGCCTGCTGCCGTGCGTCGCCAAAATAATAATACGGCTCACCTGCCCGCCCACAACATAATGCGACTCATCGCAGACCACCGACGCGAGCGATATATCTGTAAGAGTTCAGCCTCGCATTGACGGAGCCGGTCGAGCTCCACCTGCGAAGGTCCGCCGCCTACCTGCAGTAACAGTGGCGACTGCTGTGACCGCATGCGGGCGTAAGCCGCGCGAGGGTCAGCAAGAGCGCTGAGGCTCGTGGCTGCAAAGAGCGCCGCCGAGGAGGACCACTCCAGGTGCTCTCGCCGAGAGCGAAGCGCCGCGACATTCGCGGCCCGACTTTCAGGCTCCCGGGCGAGGCATTCGACCGCGTCCGCCCACTTCTTCACGGAGAAAGAAGACAAGACGGCGACGCTGGGGAGTACCTCGCGCAAGGATCCACCGCCGGATGACAAACATGGGACACCCCAGGCTCCCACTTCGAATGGCACCAGCCCAAACCCCTCTACGGTTGAGGGATACAGCACCACCGTGGCTGAGCGAACCAGATCGTGCAGGGTTGCGTCGCTGACAAAGGACGATCGCGTCCACACCAGCGAGCCTTCACCGCCTTTGTTGGCAGCCGCGTGCACGGCAGCTTCGGCAACGGAAAGCCGCGCTAGCTCTCCCTCACGAGACGAGCCCCACGTCGGGTCGGGCCCGGCGAGGTCGAGCTCGACCGCCCAACCACGCAGCGCGAGCTCCTCCGCGACAGAAACGGTGAACTCCCTGTTCTTGTGTAAAAAGGCGGCGCCGTACTGCACGAGCCTCAGCACCCGCCCGTTGTCGGCCCTCGCGACCGGCTCCCCGAGCAGTAGACGACGAGGGATCCCGCAGTGCGCGATGACGGGACGTTCCGCCGTGAGCCCTGCGGCAACCATCCAGTCGGCGACAGACTCAGACAGGGCAGACACGCTGTCAGCCGAGGCGACCGATCGCTCCTGCAATTGCCGGTATTGGATCCAGGTCTCCTCGTCCGGCCAGTAGCAAGGGTTCTCGTACGCGATCCCATCTAGAACGTGCAAGTGCCAACGCGGTGCCGCGGCAAACGCCAGCGCCAATTCGTCCTCGTGGTTGAATTGGCTGGGGCGTATAAACGCGTCGCACTCGTGCTGAATTGGTACCTCGCCGACAGCGAGCCGTCGCACGACCACGTCGTCCCCTAGCAAAAGAGCAGAGGGCTTCTCGATCAGTAGCGGGTTGTCACGGTCGACGTAGAGCGTGAGTTCCTGAACCTGCTCTTGCTGGGCCAGCGCGCGTGCCGTCTCTGTGACGAGCTGCGCGGTGCCTGTGCCTTCGACGCCCACCATCCGGTAGTCGATGCCGAGCTTTAGACCCCGCGCGTGAACCAGCCATGACCGCAGCCCAGTGATGCGAGGCAGCTCGAGACCAGAGCTGGAGTGCATCCGCTCAGCCTCGCGGACCTGCCGCGGGTAGGTCGGGTAACGCCGAGAAACCTCCGCGTCACCCTGCAATCTAGAGGCCTCGACATCGTTCTTCAGCGCGAACGACTCGGACCCAAAGTGGTACACGAAGACGTCGCAGGCAAGAAGATGGTGAAAGCCGGCCCGCAGGGCACGCTGAGAGAAGTCGACCTCCTCGCCGTACCCCTCGCCGAAAGCTAGGTCGAAGGGCCCGAGCAGGTCTAGGGCGGTGCGCCGGATGTAGACACAATGACCAATTGCGGTCGGCAGCGTCGCCACTTGTTCAGCTGAAGACGGATACCTGCCCGCGAGGACGTCACGCCAGTCGACAACCTTCTGAAAGTCGGGAAGAGCGGCGAGTGTGCCGTGATTGGTCGCGGCCGTGACGGTCGCGCAGCTGCTGTATCTGTCGGCAATTCGTTGCAGGCATTCAGCCCATCCTGGGCTCACGATTACGTCAGAATTGACTAGAAGCACGTCAGACTGTCCTGAGAGCTCAAATATTTGGTTGGACGTGCGGACAAACCCCTGATTGTCACGCCGCTGCACGACCTGGACCGGGCGGGCTGATTCGATAGTGACGGCAGCCAGCAATGCGTCGACCGCGTCGTCGCAGCTACCATCGTCGACAAGCAGCAGCGGTACGTCGGGAGGGGTGAACAAGTCTATCGACTGCAGGCACAGTGCTGTCTTGTCGGCTGCCCTGTAGACGGGCACAGCCACCACATAGCGGGAGGTCATGTCTTCCTTGAAGTTTGGTGCCCGGAACTGCTATTCCCTAGATGCGCCGCAGACACCAACCTCGGCATGCTGTGGACCGTCACGTAATTCCCCAGGGGTCCGTTGTGCAGGTTAGTCGGCGGGCGCCTCCTTGTCTTTGTCATTGGGCACGGCGGGTGAGGCGTGTCTGGATGCGCGCGTGAAGCGTTGCTGCGCGGCTTGGCGGGACACCCCGAGTTGGGTGCCGATCTCGGACCAGGGGTGGCCGGCCTGACGTGCGCGGGTGACGGCGGCGGCCAGGGTGACGTTGGCGGCGTTGGCGTGCTGGTGGGCGGCGCCGATCCAGGCCAGGACGTCGAGTTGCGGACTGGCCGGTAACGCAACTGACGATTGGCCCTTCCCGACGCTGGAGCGGCGGTCCGCGCAGGACTCACACAGCGCCACGGCGCCGAGCCGGACGGCTGCGGTCAGCGTGCATTGGGGCCTCGCGACGGTTGGTCGGCGTAGTGGCAGCGCACCGCGGTGTCAACGCCGGGTTGACGCCTGCGGCTCATGTCGGTGGCTGCTGGGTGGGCCGCTTGCGGGGGCGGTAGCTCGGTCTGAGGTGCCCCGCGGCTCTCGGACCACGACCAGATAAGGTCGAATCCGAGAGGTGTCTACGATCATGGCCCAGAAGTATCGAAAGTTCATCCCCGATTGCTGTCACGACGCTGCACGTCTCGTGATTAACAGTTCACGCCCGATCGCACAGGTCGCACGCGAGCTCGGCGTGAACGAAGGAACGCTTGGGTGCAGATCCGGCCGCCGTCCTGCGCCGACTCTTTCCCACAACTCACCCACCAGTCGCTACTGATTCGCGCAATTAGTTAACCGTAAGCACTCAGCTGGGCAGACCAGGGCGTCTGGACCCTCCGGTCGCAGACGGGGTGGTGTTGGGTGCCAGTGGCGAAGCCTGAGACTCAGGGTCTGGTGGCGAACCGGTGTAGGAACGCCGCCATCGCCTGCCGGGCCACCGCGTCGGCCGGCTTATACAGCGGCTTCCCGGACGGCTGTGGCGTGCCGG
>NZ_JACMOM010000214.1 GCF_014378035.1 Aeromicrobium sp.
CCTGCGGATCTCAATCACTGACACGTCTCCGGCCGAGGCAAAGCGGCTCACCCAGGCCACTGCCCAAGTCTTCGTCAAATATGTCGCCGAGCTCGAGACACCCCCTGGTAAGTCGGCGGCCCCAGTTAAGGCGTCCATCGTAGATCGGGCAACCACCCCAGTCAGCCCGATCTCACCCCAGCCGACCAGGAATGTACTCCTCGCGGCGATCCTCGGGCTGCTCGCCGGCGCCGGGGTGGCTGTGTTGCGTGACACGCTCGACACGCGCGTCTCCTCAGTAGAGGACCTGGCCGAGTCGACGGGCGACGCACCTGTGCTCGGCAACATCCACTTCGACAAGTTCGCACTCAAGAACCCGCTCATCACAGAGTTGAGCAGTCATGCGCCGCGTGTCGAGGCGTTTCGGGTGCTGCGCACGAACCTGCAGTTTCTCAATGTCGATGCCAGCCACAAGGTGTTTGTCGTCACCAGTGCCCTGCCCGGCGAGGGCAAATCGTCCACCGCGTGCAACCTGGCCCTCACACTCGCTGATTCAGGACAGAGGGTATTGCTGATCGAGGGCGATCTTCGTCGTCCGAAGGCGACGACGTACTTCGGACTTGAGAACACCGTGGGCGTCACCACTGTGCTGTTGGGCCGCCTCAAGTTCGACGAAGCGATCCAGTCAGTCGTCCCACGCGCCGACCTGCTCGCGAGCGGCAGGACGCCGCCGAACCCGGCAGAGCTGTTGCAGTCAGTCGCGATGCGGAAGCTGATTGCTGAGGCCCGCGAGCAGTATGACGTGGTGCTCATTGATGCGCCGCCCCTTCTTCCAGTCACAGATGCCTCTCTGCTGGCGGCGAACTCGGATGGCGCGATACTGGTGGTGCGCCACAACTTGACGACACGTGACCAGGTGGCCGACGCAGTCACCAGGCTCCAGTCGGTCGACGCCCGGCTGCTCGGCACGGTCGTGACGATGGCGCCCGAACCCAGACGTGGCCGGGGTAGCTATGGATACGGATACGGATACGGATACGCCCCGGAGGCTGAACACGCCCTTTCCGGCAAGTCCGAGCGGAAGCCTTCGAAAGATTTTTCTCGCACGAACCCCGCCAAGGAGCAATGACCTCACGGTCTCAATCTCCGAAAAGTTCCGATACGTGATAGATCGTTGCTAATCTCAACAGGTCCAGGTGCGAGATGTCCGCTGTCAGGACACACCACACCAGCCAAGCACAAGAAAGGCTGAGCATTGCGCCCGCCTGTGACGCGCCTGCTGCGCGAATCACGCGTGTCGGTCCTGATTCTGATTGACGCCCTCGCGTGGACAGCTGCGATGTATTTCGCCGTCGCGCAGCGGTTTGAGACTTTGTCGATCAATCGAGTTCTACATGTCTCTGACGCCAACTCCAAAGTGCCCATCTACGGCGTGCTGGTTCTCGCGGTTATTGCCATCGTCTCCCATGTGCTTCTCGCGTGGGTCGTCCGTCTGCACCAGGGACGCACGGCTCTCGGGAGCTTCGAGGAAATGTTCCTGCTCGTGAGCGTCATCATTGGCGCCGGTGGCATCGCCACGGCGTCCAATGCCCTCATCAGCCAGCCGTACGTCCCGCGGGCAACCCCCCTCGTCGCCGTGTTCATCGCGGTGGTCTTCTGTGCCTGGCCACGAGGGTTGTGGCGGATCTTGGTCAGCCAGCCGCTTCGAAGCGAAAGCGGGGTTGTCTCGACTCCGGTGATGATCGTCGGGGCGGGTGACGGGGGGTGCGAGCTGGTGAAGTCAATGCAACGTGACTCGGATCAGCATTGGCGTCCGGTCGCGTTCGTGGATGACGACAGGCGCAAGCGTCACTTTCGCTACCGTGGGATCAGGGTGGTGGGCACGACCGAGCATCTCGGCCGGCTCGCGGCGCGGGCTGGTGTGAAGACTGTCATCTTGGCCATCCCCAGCGCGGACTCGGTGTCGATCAGCAGGCTCAACGAGATCGCGCTGGACGCCAACCTCGATGTCAAAGTCCTTCCGAGTGTCGACGAGCTGCTGACTGGGGTGCACTACAGCGCGGTGCGCGACCTCTCACCGGAGGATCTCCTCGGACGGCATCAGGTCGAGATCGATGTGCGTTCAATCGCTGGCTACCTCGCTGGAAAACGTGTGCTGGTCACAGGGGCCGGTGGATCCATCGGATCGGAGCTCTGCCGACAGATCATCCGGTACGGCCCGTCCGCGTTGCTCATGCTGGACAGAGACGAGTCGGCTCTGCACTCGCTCGCGCTCTCGATCTACGGCCGAGCCGACCTGGAGTCCCAGAACGTCGTGCTGGCCAACATCCGTGAGGCTGATCGCATGCTTGAGGTTTTCGAGCAGCACCGTCCTGACGTCGTGTTCCACGCGGCCGCACTCAAGCATGTCAACATGCTCGAGAATCATGCCTCGGAGGCTGTGAAGACCAATGTGCTGGGCACGCTCAACGTGCCCGAAGCGGCCGCCACGTCCGGCGTTGAGCGATTCGTCAATGTGTCTACGGACAAGGCAGCCGATCCGATCAACGTGCTCGGCTTCACCAAGCGGATTGCCGAAGGGCTGACCGCTGCGTTTGCTGACAGGGCGAGCGGCATCTTCCTGAGCGTGCGATTTGGCAATGTCCTAGGCACGAGGGGCTCGGTGCTCCGCACGTTCACGGCACAGGTCGAGGCCGGCGGCCCGTTGACCGTGACCGATCCGGAGGTCACCCGTTACTTCATGACCATCCGCGAAGCCGTCCAATTGGTCATCCAGGCGGCGGCCATCGGTCGTGACGGTGAGGCGTTGGTGCTCGACATGGGGGAGCCGGTCAAGATCGCTGACGTGGCCAGGCAGGTTGCGCAGCAGGCGCACCGCCAGATCGACATCGTTTACACCGGTCTCAAGCCCGGCGAGAAGATGCACGAGGTGCTCTTCGGCTCTGATGAGCTCGATGTCCGACCGGTCCACCCTCTCGTCTCGCATGTTCATGTTCCGGTGGTATCAGCCCTTGCTGCGCATCAGATTCAACTACATGAGGAGAACGCTCAAGTAGCCCGATCGGCAGCCTCCGTGTGTGTGGAGATGTCAAGACAACCGTCGGGGTCCATCGCGCCGTGAGTCGTATTTATCTCTCCAGTCCCGACATCACCCCGCTCGAGGAGCAGTTCGTCGTCGACGCGATCCGCTCGGGGTGGGTAGCGCCGCTTGGTCCGCACGTCGACGCCTTTGAACGGGAGATGGCCGGGCGCGTCGGCACTCAATATGCCGTCGCACTCAACTCGGGCACTGCCGCGCTGCACCTGGTGCTCGTGTCGTGGGGCGTCGGCCCGGGTGACTACATCCCGACGTCGACATTGACATTCGCAGCGACGGCCAACGCGATCACCTATACCGGTGCCACGCCGGTGTTCATCGACTCTGATCTCGAGTCGGGCAACATCGACCCCGCGCTCCTCGATGAGACCATCACGAAGCTCAGAAGTGAAGGCAAGAGTATCCCGGCCATCGTGCCGGTCGATGTGCTCGGCAAATGTGCTGACTATGAAGCGATTGGCGCGGTCGCCGCCAAGCACGGCGTGAAGGTGCTGTCCGACTCCGCAGAATCCCTGGGTGCACGCCGAGGCGACATCAGGGCCGGCTCCTTCGGTGACGCGGCGATCCTCTCCTTCAATGGCAACAAGATCATGACCACGTCAGGTGGCGGAATGGTTACGACTGATGACGCTGCCTTGGCAGACCACGTCCGCTTCCTGTCCACTCAGGCACGCGAGCCTGCCATCCACTACGAACACAAGGAAGTCGGCTACAACTACCGCCTCTCCAACCTGCTGGCGGGCCTGGGCAGGGCTCAGCTTGAGCGACTGGACGACATGATCGCGGCTCGCCATCGGCATCGGCAGATGTATGCAGACCTCTTCGCCCAGGTCGACGGCGTCGAGATCTTTCAGCGCGAGGGCGACGAGCATGACAACTGCTGGCTGACCGCAATCGTGGTGGACCGGCCTGTGACCGGGTGGGCCACAGCCGATCTGATGAAGCACCTGGCCGCCGACGACATCGAGAGCCGACCCCTCTGGAAGCCCATGCACCTGCAGCCGGTGTTTGCCGACGCTCACCACTCCACCACCGGATCAGCTGAATCACTCTTCGACACAGGTCTGTCGCTGCCCAGCGGATCTGCCTTGACTGAGGACGACGTTGCGCGGGTGACGACGGCTATCGAGCTCTTCCTGGGAGATCGTCAATGAGCGGTCAAACATACGATCCGCTCAAGCGTGCGCTCGACGTTGTCGGCGCCACATCGCTCTTCGTCGTAACGCTGCCCGTCCAAGCCGTGGTCGCCGCGTTGATCCGCCTGAGATTGGGAGCTCCGATCCTTTTCCGCCAGGACCGGCCCGGTAGGAATAATGAGATCTTCACACTCGTGAAGTTTCGGACCATGGCGGACTCGGGCGCCACCGATGCTGAGCGGATGACGCCGCTTGGCCAGCGACTTCGTTCGCTGAGCCTGGACGAGCTCCCGACGTTGATCAACGTCGTCAGGGGGCACATGTCGTTGGTGGGGCCACGCCCACTTCTGGTGGCCTACCTCGAGCGCTACTCGCCCGATCAAGCCAGGCGGCACGAGGTCCGGCCGGGCATCACCGGATTGGCTCAGGTTTCGGGGCGCAATGGACTGCCGTGGGAAGATCGACTGGCGCTGGACGTGGCCTATGTGGACTCCCGAAGCCTCCGCACAGACCTTGCCATCCTCGCAAAGACCATCCTCCCGGTGCTCGGACGGCGCGGCATCACTGAAGAAGGCGCGGCCACCATGACCGAGTTCCAAGGGAGTCAGTGATGAAGGACCTGGTGATCATCGGCTGCGGTGGTTTCGGGCGCGAGGTCGCCGATGTGGTCGATGCGATCAACGAGGTCGAGCTGAGGTGGCGAACGGTGGGCTTCGTCGACGATGACCCCCGCGATGTGGATCTTGATCGTGTGCACCGTCGCGGGAGCACAATCCTCGGAACGCTGACAGGTTCGGCGCCGTTTGCGCGCGGTACGCATTATGTCGTGGCAATAGGTCATGGGCCGACTCGGGAAAGGGTGGCGGGGCGCGCTCTCGAGATAGGTCTAACCGCCGCGACTCTCGTTCACCCGTACGCCTCGATTGGCGCCAACGTCACGATTGGGGCTGGTTCTGTGATTTGCAGTCACGTTGACGTCGGCGCAGATTCCACGATTGGAAGCCATGTCCACTTGGACAGGGCAACTCAGGTGGGACACGATTCTATCCTGGCGGACTACACGACAGTTCATCCGGCAGCCGTGATTTCTGGTTCCTGCCGCACAGGAACAGCAAGTGAGCTTGGAACCAATTGCACGCTCC
>NZ_JACMOM010000215.1 GCF_014378035.1 Aeromicrobium sp.
CCGCTGAGTGTGACGTTTCTGTGCTCGATCGGGCGATGTAGCGACAGAAACGTCACACTCAGCGGGGACGCTCGGCAGGTACGGGGTACAGGGGACGGGCGGCGGGGGACGGGTTCAGTTGGTCGACACGGTGACGGTGTCGCCTGGGGCCCGCGACACGGTCCAACCTTTCTGCGACGACGGTGCCCGCCAGGTGTGACGGTCGAAGGCGATCCGATTGATGCCCAGGTGCGACGCATTGGCGACGAGGTAGTGGGCGATCGCCCACCCGCGCGCGTTGACGTCGGCTCGACGACCGGTCAGCGGGTACGACGCGTCGTCGCCCGTCGTGGTCACGTCGATGGCACCGAATGACGCACCGACCTCATCGGTGACCTTCGTGATGCTCCCACCGCCCCGGGTGTTGACCTGACAGGTGAATTTCGCCGGACTGAAGCCGCGCAGTGCCGACGCCAGCGCTCGGGCATAGTCCTCGTGCTGGGCGTAGGCGCCGGGATGGCCCGACCGCTGCACCTTCTGCGCGGCGTCGGTGATGACCATCGACTCGTAGCCCCTGACCTTGACCAGCGCGTCGTAGAAGGCCCCGATCGAGTAGCGAGGGTCCTGCACCTGGGCGGCAGTGCCCCAGCCCTGCGACGGCCGCTGCTGGAAGAGCCCGAGGGAATCGCGGTCGCCGTAGTCGATGTTGTGGATCTTGGACTCCTGGAAGGCCGTCGCGATCGCGATCGTGGTGGCGCGGGGAGGCAGCCCGCGACGTTGCGCCATGGCTGCCATCAGCGCTGTCCACCGCCCCTGCTCGAGATCGATCTGGGTGCGCACGGACCCGACCTCGGCGACGCAGAACTCACTGCGGGTCGGCGTCCGGTCGCGCAGGACCGTGCTCACCAGCACGATCGAGACAAACAGCCCCAGCACCACGAACCAGCGGAACTTCATCGGCCTCCAGACGTCAGGATGACGCTAGTTGGCGTGCAGAGCGGAGTTGAGCTCGATGCCCGTCCGCTCTCCGCGCGGCCGCGCCTCGAGGGTGCCTGACTGGCTGTCGATCAGGAACAGGATGCCGTCCTGGCCGGACAGCTGGGACGCCTTGACGACACTGCCGTCGGGCATCGTGACCTTGGAGCCCGCCGTGACGTAGGTGCCGGCCGCGACGACGCAGTCGTTGCCGAGCGAGATGCCGATGCCGGCATTGGCGCCGATGAGACTGTTGTCGCCGACGCTGATGACCGTCGCACCGCCACCGGACAACGTGCCCATGATCGAAGCGCCACCGCCGACGTCCGACCCGTTGCCCACCGTGACGCCGGCCGAGATGCGGCCCTCGACCATCGCGGTGCCGTGAGTGCCCGCGTTGAAGTTGACGAACCCCTCGTGCATCACCGTGGTGCCCTCCGCGAGGTGTGCTCCGAGGCGTACCCGATCGGCGTCGGCGATGCGGACTCCCGACGGGACGACGTAGTCGGTCATGCGGGGAAACTTGTCGATGCTGGTGACCTGTACGTGGAGGCCGGCACCACGTGCTCGGGTACGGGTCGCCTCGAAGTCGGCGACCGCGCACGGCCCCAGCGAGCTCCACACGACATTGGTCAGGAGGCCGAAGACGCCATCGAGATTCTGCCCGTGGGGGGCGACGAGGCGGTGCGACAGCAGGTGCAGGCGTAGGTAGACGTCGAGAGCGTCGGTCGGCGGCTGCCGGAGGTCGGCGATCGTGGTGTGGACCACGATCTGCCGGGTCTGCCGGATCTCGTCGTCCCCTTCGAGGGCTTTGAGCTCGGGTGGCTCGGAGTCACTCTCGGGGACGGCACCGAGGCGGGGCCGGGGGTACCAGACGTCGAGCACGGTGCCGTCGGCGGTGAGCGTGGCAACGCCATAGGCGTGGGCGCCGGGATGATCGACAAGTGTCATGTCACCAACCTATCGAGTGGCCACGTCCCGCCAAGAATCCTGGGCCTCAACGCTTGGGCAGGCCGTCCTTGGTGCAGAGCGAGCCGATCTGGTCGGAACGGTCGGTCTTGATGTAGTTGAACATCCTGGGTGCCCGGTCCGGGTCCCACGTGACGGCCAGGTCGCGCAGCGGAACGGTGCAGTTGAGGCCCTTGCCCGACATGGCCGACGACAACGCGAGAGCAAACTTGCCGAGCGCTATCGGCCCGACATCGTCACCGATGCGCAACGAGCCTGACGCGCCCTGAGCGACGCTGACGTAGCGGAACGGGTTAAGGACGGTCCACGGTGACTTCACCTTGCCGGCGATCGAGCCGAGCACCTCCCGCTGGCTCTGGACCCGCTGGATGTCCTGCGTCGCGTACGAGTGCCGGTTGCGCGAGTAGGCGAGCGACGTCTTGCCATCCGCCTGCTGGCAACCCTTCTGGACGTCCAGGCCCGAGTCCTTGTCCTTGATGCGTTCCTTGGGACAGATCTCGATGCCGCCGAGGGAGTCGACGACCTTGACGAGCCCGCCGAACCCGACCTCGACGTAGTCGTCGACGCGGATGTCGGTGCTGGCCTCGACGGTGCGGACGAGCAGCTTCGGCCCGCCGATGGCGTACGCGGCGTTGATCTTCATGGTGCCGTAGCCGGGGATCTCGACGTTGGAGTCGCGCGGGACGGACAGCAGGACGCTGGGTCCGCTGCCGGTGTGCAGCAGCATGATCGTGTCGGTCCGGCCTCGTCCGCCGCTGTCGCCACCAGTGGAGAGATCCTTCTGCTCGGCCTTCGTCAGGCCGCGACGACTGTCAGACCCGACCAGGAGGTACGTCGTGCCGGGCTGGTCGTCAGGACGCCCGCTGGCGGGGGAGGCATCGACCTTGGCGATCTTGCCCCATGCCCAGATGGGGACCGCCACGAGGAAGATGATCCAGACGAGCACGAGGATGCCGGCGATGCGGCGGCCCTTGCGGCTCTTGCCGGAGCGGGGCGGCGCCTCGCCTCCGCGTCGGCCGCCGCCTGGCGGCGGCAGGTTGACCGGGGGGAGATCGGAGGCGCCGGGTCGCGGGGGGGCATCGGCGGGTTTGTCCTCGCCGTACAGCCATCCGTAGCTGCCGTCGGGACGCTGATCTGACATGCCCACGACCGTACCGGACCAACCCTGCGGAGCCGGGCAGTCGAACCCGGATGGTGCCGGGAAAATCGCGACGTCCTCGGCGCGCCCCTCAACCCCGGCTGGAGGGTTGTGGGGATACTGAGGACCGCCTCAGCCTTTTCCCCCGTGAGGACATCATGCCGTCTGACGTTCGCCCGAGTGTGCTGGGTGGCTCTTATGCCAACCCGGTCGATACCTCGGCCCGCATCCAGTTCCGCCGCGCCCTGACCCTCACGGCGATGACGCTTGTCATGCCCGGATCGGCTCAGCTGGTGAACGGCAACAAGAGGGTTGGACGCTTCGCCGTGCGCGTGTGGCTCGGTCTCCTCCTGGTGGCCGCGATCCTGGGCTTCCTCGCCCTGACGTCGCGCACGGGACTGTTCTCACTCCTGACCGACCCCCGGGTGCTGACTCTCGGACGGTGGGTACTGATCGCCGGTGCTGTCGCGTGGGTCGCCCTGCTGATCGATGCGTGGCGCCTCGGCCGACCGCTCGAGCTCGCCCGCCGCCACCGCCTGTGGATGACCGGCCTCAACGGCATGCTGTGCTTCGTCACGGCAGGGACCCTGTTCTTCGCCGCCCACCTCGTCAGCGTGCAGAGCTCTTTCATCGGCACCGTGTTCGCTTCTGAGACCGTCGCGAAGCCCTCGCAGGGCCGCTACAACGTCCTCCTCCTCGGTGGCGACTCCGGCCCCGACCGCAGCGGACTGCGACCCGACTCGCTGACGGTGGCGAGCATCGACAAGGAGACCGGCCGCACGGTGCTGATCGGGCTGCCCCGCAACCTGCAGGACATTCCCTTCCCCAAGGGCTCGGTCATGCACAAGCAGTTCCCGAAAGGCTTCGACTGTGAAGGTTGCGAGCTCAACGGCGTCAACACGTGGGCCAACGACCACGCCGCGCTCTTCAGCGAGAAGGACCCGGGCATCGACGCGACGATGGGCGCCGTCGAGGAGATCACGGGCCTGAAGCTCAGCTACCACGCCCTCGTCAACATGCACGGCTTCTCCAAGCTCGTCGACGCCGTCGGTGGCGTGACCATCGACGTCAAGCAGCGCACTGCCATCGGCGGCATCGGTTCGCCGATCCGCGGCTGGATCGAGGCGGGTACGCACAAGCTCGACGGTGACCAGGTGCTCTGGTACTCCCGCAGCCGTGTGCAGAACGACGACTTCTCCCGCATGGGCCGTCAGAAGTGCGTCATGAACGCCATGCTGCACCAGCTCAGCCCACGGAAGGTGTTGCTCAACGTGCAGAAGATCGCCACGTCCAGCAAGGCGCTGCTGACCACCAACATCCCGCAGCAGGACCTTGACGTCTTCATGGACCTCGCTCTGAAGGCCAAGACGCAGAAGGTCTCGACCGTGTCGCTCGTCCCGCCGGTGATCTTCACCGGCAACCCCGACTTCGACAAGGTCCGGCGGCTCGTCAGCAAGGCTGTCGACGAAGCAGAGGGCAAGGCGGTCGCGAAGTTCGGCATCACCAAGGCGAAGTTGTCCATGCCGAAGAAGGACGACGATCCCAAGGACCCGCGCAAGGCCAACCAGACGGCCGACCTCAGCGCGTCCTGCTGAGCGGGTGCAGCGCCCTGAGCGGGCGCTGAGATCTCGGCCGTGTTAATGTCCGCGCTCTGCGTCGGTGATACTGGTCATCCTGTCGGCCGCACCATCATCATGAGGACATATGTCGCATCGCGCGAGCATCTTGGGCCGCGGCTACGCGGACGGCCATCTCGACTCGCCGCGAGTCCGCTTCCGGCGTGCCCTGACCCTTGGCGTCCTGACGATCGTGGTCCCGGGTTCGGCGCAGATCGCCGTCGGTCGCAAGGCCATCGGCTGGCTCGCGTTGCTGACCTGGCTCGCCGCCCTGGTGGGCGGCGGGTACGCGCTCCACACCTACCGCGCCGACCGCGCCGAGGTGCTCGGATGGTTCACCAATCCTGACGTCCTCGTCATGGTCAGGGCCGCCATGGTGGTCGCGGTCGTGCTCTGGGTTGCGCTGTTCGTCGACGCCTGGCGACTCGCCTCGCCATTTCGCCTCACATTCTCGCGAGCCGTGATCGTCACGGTGCTCAACCTCGCCATCATCGCCGGGGTTGCGGGCTCGACGGCATATGCCTCGCAGCTCATCAAGGTCTCGAGGGACACCGTCACGCAGGTGTTCCATGAGACCAAGGTCTCCGAACCGCTCAAGGGCCGCTACAACATCCTGCTGGTGGGCTCCGATGCCCGCGCCGATCGCACGGGGGCGCGGCCCGACTCGCTGACCGTCGCGAGCATCGACACCGACACCGGCAAGGTTGTCCTCGTGTCGCTCCCACGCAACCTTCAGAATGTCCCGTTCTCAGCGGGGTCGCCGATGCGCACTCTTTATCCCAATGGCTACAACTGCGGCAGCGAGTGTTTGCTGAACGCCGTCGACGTGACGGCGTCAGGGCGACCTGATCTCTACCCCAACAGCAAGAATCCCGGGCTCGACGCGACGATCGAGGCGGTGCAAGGCGTCACTGACCTCAAGGTCAACTACTACGTCATGGTCAATCTCAACGGCTTCAAGGGCCTCGTCGACGCGGTGGGCGGCGTCAGGATGAACGTCAAGACCCGCATCGCGATGTTCGGTCACGACGACGCCTACAAGAATGTCTACATCGAGCCCGGCGATCAGAAGCTCAATGGCCAGAAGGCCCTCTGGTACGCGCGCAGCCGGGTGCAGTCCGACGACTACACCCGCATGGGCCGTCAGAAGTGCCTCATGGCGGCAATGGTCGACCAGCTCAGCCCGACGAAGGTCCTGACCAACGCGACCAAGATCGCCAAGTCGGGCAAGGAGCTCCTGAGCACCAACATCCCCGCGAGGGAGCTGGGTCTGTTCGCCGACCTCGCGCTGAGGTCACGGGGCGAGAAGATCCACACGGTGTCGATCGTGCCCCCGCAGTTCGACACCGTGACGCCCGACTTCCCCGCCATCCAGGCCGCCGTGCAGAAGGCGATCAACACGTCGGAGAAGATGCCCAGCACGACCGCGACAGCGCCGAAGAAGAGCGCGACCCCGACAGCCCCGGAGAAGGACAGCTCGGGTCGCGAGGCCAACACCACTGACGACCTGAACGCTGCCTGCTAGGCGTCCTGCTCGTCGTTGTAGGCGTTGATGACGTCGTTCGGCTCGCCGTCCATGACGAGCGTTCCCTGGTCGAGCCAGATGACCCGGCTGCACGTGTCGAGGATCGACTGCATCGAGTGGCTCACGAGGAACACCGTTCCGGCGTTGTCGCGGATCTCACGTATGCGCGCCTCGCTGCGCTGACGGAACTTGCGGTCGCCGACCGCGAGGGCCTCGTCGACGATCAGGATGTCGTGGGTCTGGACGCTGGCCAGTGCGAACTTGAGCCTCGCCGTCATGCCTGAGGAGTAGGCACGCATCGGTAGGTCGATGAACTTGTCGAGACCTGAGAACGTCACGATGTCCTCGTAGTTCTGCTCGATCTCCTTCATCGTGAACCCCATGGCCAAGCCGCCCAGGATGATGTTGCGCTCACCCGAGAGGTCCTTCATCAGCGCGGCACCAACGCCGAGGAGGCTGGGACGTGACGAGGCGTAGATCGCCCCCTTGCTGGTCTGGGTCAGGCCGACGATGGCGCGCATGAGCGTCGACTTGCCGGAGCCGTTGGTGCCGATGACGCCGATGCTGTCGTTCTCGTAGGCCGTGAACGACACGCCTCGTAGGGCGTGGACGGTGCGCATCTGCTTGCCGCGTCCTCGAAGCTGCACGGTCTTGCGATCGGCCGCGGTGGGCCGCTTTCCGGTGGCGAAGACCTTGTACTCGACGTGCACGTCATCGACGACGACGACCGGTTTGCGGCCTGCTGACGCTGGCGGGGGACTCGAGTCGGCTTCGACCTGCTGCGGATCGGGGACCTGCGTGGGTTGTTCGGCCGGGGTGGGTCGCGCTGACGCGGTGGGCTCGAGGGGCTCAGTCGGCACGGCCGTACCTTTCCTCGGCGCGCCAGAAGAACCAGACCCCGAACAGGAAGAGACCGATCGACCAGGCCGCCGCGCGTAGCCAGAACTGCTCGTTGACCGCATAGGTCGGCCCTTGGAGCAGCAACGAACGAGTGAGACTGAGGAACTCGTGGATGGGCTGCCAGTTGCTGATGCTGACGAGGAGCGGGTGCCCTTCGGTGGCCTGGGTGGTGGACGTCGCAGGCTTCGGCCCGAACCGCTGCTCGACGCTGAAGAAGATGCCCGTCGTGTAGAAGATGAGCCGGGTCAGGAACGGCAGGAAGTTGTTGAGGTCGCGCCAGTGCACAGAGAGGCGGGCGGTGACGAGGGCCAGGCCGCAGTTGAAGAGAAAGTACAAGGCGAACAACGGGATGATCAGCAGCCAGTGCAGCTGCGGAGGGGTGCCGCTGATCAGCAGGAACACCAGCATGATGCCGACGGTCGGCAGGAACTGCAGGAATCGTTGGGTCACGGCGGCGAGTGGCAGGACCATGCGTGGGAAGGCAAGGCTCTGCACCAGTGCCGCGTTGTTGGTGATGGCCTTGCCGCCGCTCGTCCAAGAGCTGGCGAAGAACTCGAACACGAAGACGCCGATGATGAGGAACTCGACGAAGTGGGGTGGCCGGCTCCCGGCGAGAAGGAAGCCGAAGATCGCGCCGTACACCAGCGCGTTGAGCAACGGCTTGAGGATGACCCAGAACATGCCGAGTGAGTTCTGCTGGTTCTCGGACTCGATCTTGAAGCGGGCCATCGAGTAGATGAACACCCGGCGCTGCCAGACCTCGGACACGTACTCCCGCAGGGGTGGCCGACCACCGACCCTGATCAGGCCCTCGGGCGCCACGTTCTCGACGGCTGTCATGTCGTGTTGTTGTCCCTACTGTTCAGACGGTCTGATCCGACGAGACCCCAGCCCGCTCGGCAACGTCGAGTGTAATGGATTGAATCAGCCCGGCAGTGCGCCCTCCTGCGCTGCCACGCGGGCGGTCTCCTCGGGTGTGGCTGAGGACACGATGACCAAGGACCCCCCTGCCAGGCAGGCCTGCACGATCAGGTCGGCGTCGCGGGCCGTCGTGCCGGGGGTGACGAGCAGGCGGTCGGCGTTCGGCCGAGCCGCTGCGAGGATGTCGGCGTGGCTGAGCCGGACGCCGCCCAGGTCGGATGCCAACGTCGAGGACTCCGGCGGATCGAGCGCCGAGAAGTGGTCGCCGTGCCCCGGAACCTCGGCGCCGACGTCGAGAAAGCCTTCGGGGGCGGTGGCGAACCTGGCTCCGAGCGGTCGCATCGACGCCGCCACGCGCATGGGCTCCGTGGCTCTGAGGTCGGGACCGCTGAGCCCGATGTCCGCGTCCGACTCGACGACCGCCGCGCCGACGCTCCACGCCGAGAGGATCCACACCGTCGTGAGCCAGTGGCTCGGCAACCCGATCCGGATTCGTGTGCCGCAAGAGGCATCGAGGTCGTCGACGAGGAAGTTGCTGGTCTTGGCCACCCAGTTGGCCGTCGTGGTGCCGCTGAGCTCGACCCGCTCTCCGGTCGAGAGGTCGTAATAGGTGAGCAGCGGCTGCGATGGATCGGGGAGCGCTGTGAGCAGTCGGTCGAGGGTCGTCAGTGGCCGGATCATGATGCGGCCAGCTGCCGGGCCCGAGCGAGCACCGCTGCCACCTCGGCCGGGACGGTCTCGGGTGATCCGGGGTCTGGTTCTGACAGGCCTGCCGCACGGATCAGTGCCGGCGGAGCCTCGTCGCGATGTTGGACCACCAGCACCGGGGTCGAGGGGTCGATCAGGTCGAGGAGCCCGGGTGTCCGCAGGACCGGGTCGATCGCGAGGGTTCGACTGCTCGGGCCGAGGACCACCAGGTCGGTGGCCTCGAGATCGGCTCGGGCAGCAGACGAGACCGACCAAGCCTCGGCGACCAGGACGACGTCCTGCACGTCATGATCACCCGGCGCTTCCAGCAGCTCTTCCACATGGATCGCATGGGGCCCATCGGCACCGACGACCACGACGTTCAGCTCGGCGCGATCGTCGCTCGACGGCAGCAGGGCGAAGCCCAGCGAACGTCGGCGGGCCGTCGCGGCGGTCGCCTCGGTCAGCGAATATCCGGCTCCGAGGAGCTCGGTGCGGATGAGCTGGACGGCGATGTCGGCGTCGGTCCGCCTCTGCGTGGAGCGCGAGTAGCCGAGATGCACGAGCTCGTCGGCGACCCCGTGGGTGGGCGGCGCGTCGCCGACCCCGAGCAGCCCGTCGAGATCGGGGCAGGACTTGAGCCCGGTCAGCCACCGGTCGCGAACCACCGGCGCGATCACGGTCAGGGTCTCGTCGGGCGTGAGGCCGGCGGCAAGGCCGCGGGCAAAAGGTGCGGCGTCGGCCCCGACTATCAGCGTGATGCGCATGAACCCCATTCTGTCGGGCGGGTGTTCTCTCGCGCCCGCAGGTGTCCATCAGGCGGGCGACACGCCGTAGTTTTCATGAATCTTGCCATTCGGCTTGACTTGTGGTGGGTGACAGGACTGTAATTTCATGTATGTCATTCGATCTGGTCCCGCCGCAAGAGCTCGACGAAGAACTGATGTGGCAGGAGCGTGCTCTCTGCGCCCAGACAGACCCTGAGGCATTCTTCCCTGAGAAGGGCGGATCTACGCGTGAGGCCAAGCGAGTGTGCCTCACGTGCGACGTCCGCGGAGAATGCCTCGACTACGCTCTCGCGCACGATGAGAGGTTCGGCATCTGGGGCGGTCTGTCCGAGCGTGAGCGCCGCAAGCTCAAGAAACGGGCCTGAAAGCCCGTCACCACTCGTCTACTAGGCTCACTCTTCGTGGACGAGAACGGAACGACGCTCCCAAGGCCCGTCGATCCGCCGACGGTGGGCGCGGTTCTCGTCACCCACAATGGCGCCCGCTGGCTGTCCAAGACCTTGGCGTCGTTCACCCAGATGTTCCAGGCCCCCACGGTGTGGGGGGTTGTTGACGTCAGCTCGACCGATGGCAGCGGTGAGCTGCTGCGCGAGTCGTTCGGTGCGGGGCGCATCACCTACGCACCCTCGGGAACTGGCTTCGGTGACGCCGTCCGCATCGGCCTCGAGTCGATGCCACGGACCGACTGGATCTGGCTGCTGCACGACGACTCCTCAGTGCTGCCGGGCACCCTCGCGGGGCTCCTCGACACCGCCACGTCGGCTCCCGACATCGCTGTGGTCGGACCCAAGATCAGGGAGTGGCCCTCGTTGCGGCGACTTCTCGAAGTCGGCCTCACCGTGACCGCCACGGGCTCGCGCGAGACGGGTCTGGAGACTGGCGAGCCAGACGCGGGACAGCACGACCGGCCGCGCGACGTCCTCGCCGTGAACACCGCCGGCATGCTCGTGCGCCGCGACGTCTGGGACGAGCTCGACGGGTTCGATCCCCATCTCCCGCTGTTCTTCGACGACATCGACTTCGGGTGGCGTGTGGCGCGGGCCGGCTACCGCACCGTCACGGCGCCGACCGCCGTCCTGTTCCACGCTGAGTCGAGCCGGCGTGGCACTCGCGTGCGCACCGCCGGTGACGTGCCTCACTGGGAGCAGCGCCGGGCCGCGCTCTACACGCTCCTTGCCAACACGACGATGCCTCGTTTCATGTGGCAGTACGTCCGCTTGTTCTTCGGCTCGTTGCTGCGGGTGCTCGGGCTGCTGATCGGCAAGGACCCCGAGGCCGCGAGCGACGAGCTCCTGGCCCTCCGCTCGGTCTACCTACGCCCCGGCCGGCTCGTCAGTGCGCGTCGTCTTCGTGCGGCGACGGCTCGACGCTCCCACCGACAGATCCGCGGCCTCTTTGCGCCGTTCTGGCTGCCTTACCAACATGGGCTCGATGCCTTCCGTGACACCGTCGCCGCACTCGTGCGACCCGAGGCGGTCGAGACCGTCGGCAGGCGATCAACGACGCTCGACCAGGCGCCTGACGAGGCGGTCGACCTCGAGAACGGGCCGTCGTTGCTGCAACGCCGTCCGTGGCTGGCCACGGTCCTGGCACTCGTGGTGCTGTCGATCATCGCGGGGCGCGGACTGCTCGGTGGCGGCCTTCACGGTGGGGCCCTGCCGCCCTCGCCCGACAGCGCCGGCGGCTGGTGGCAGCTGCTGTTCGAGGGGAGCCACGAGGTCGGGCTCGCCAGCTCGGCGTTGGCGCCGATCTTCGCCCTGCCGCTCGCCGCCGTTGCCACCCCGGTGTGGTTCCACCCGGGCCTGGTCATCACGGTCATGATGATCTTCGCGGTGCCGCTGGCGGCACTCTCCGCCCACCGCCTGGGACGGCTGATCAGCGACGACCGGATCGCCCGCATCGTCTGGGCCGTGTCTTACGCACTGTGCATCGTGGCCGTCGGCGCCGTCAGTCAGGGGCGAATCGGCACGGTCGTGGCGCTCGTCGTGCTGCCGATCATCGTCAACACGGCATGGCAGCTCGCCGAAGATCCCGGCTGGCAGCTGGGGCTGCGTCTCGGCATCTGGATCTCGCTCGCGGCGGCCTTCGCCCCGATCACCTTGGCGCTGAGCCTCGGAGGTCTGCTGATCCTTTGGTATGCCGAGGGCCGGTGGGTCCAGCGCCACCTCGTGATCTCTGCTCTGGTCCCTCTCGTCCTGCTTGGGCCGTGGCTGGCCCAGCGCGCTCTCCGCCCCTGGCGGGCCTGGTGGGAGGCCGGCTACCCGATTCCCGGCTCCGCCACTGTGTGGGACGTCGTGCTCGGGCGAGCCGGCGGGCCGGGCGCAGCTCCGTCGTGGCTCACCGTCTGCCTCCTCGGCCTGGCCGTGGCGGCTCTGATCCCGCGCAGCACTCGCACTGGTGTCCAGCTGGCCTGGCTCGTCGCGCTTCTCGGTCTCGGTGTGGCGCTGGCCGGCACGACGATGACGTACTCGACACAGTCCGGGCCCGCAGACATCACGCCGTGGGTCGGTGTCCCGACGGTGCTGTGGATGGGTGGTCTGGCCACCGCGGTCCTGCTTGCCGTGCCGGCCGCGCGCGCAGTGCCGCGTCCCGTGCTGGCGGGCCTCGTCGTGGCCGTTCTCGTCCTTCCGATCGGCACAGGTGCTTGGTGGCTCGTCCGGGGAGTAGCCGACCCGCTCGATGTCGGGCGCGCTTCGGTCGTGCCCGTGTTCCTGGCGGAGCGCCCGGGTGACACTCTTGTCGTCACGGGGAGCATCGCGCGCGGCGTCGACTTCCGCGTGGTCGCGGGCGACGGGCCGTACCTCGGCCAGGAGGCGGTCGCCGTCTCCTCCTCCGGTGCCGATGACCTCAGCGCCGTCGTGCGCCGCATCCTCGCAAAGGCCACCACCGCCGACGTCTCGGCACTCAGCAAGGCCGGCATCGACGCGATCTATGCCCCGGCGGCCGACCCCACGCTGGCCAACCGCATCGATGCGGCCCCCCAGCTCGTGCCGGCCGGCAGCGACCGTCCGGGCTCGCGCGTCTGGACGCTCTCGGTCGATCCGCGGCCGCAAACAGTCGCGACACCATGGTGGCACCGACCCCTGATCGGTGCGCAGGCATCGTTGTGGCTGGTGGCCATCGTGCTCACCGCCCCGGTCCGGCGACGCGACGACGTCCCTGACCCGCTCGGGGCCTCCGACGAGGAGGAGGTGACGGCATGAGGGACATCCGCGTCGCTCTTCTCCCGCTCGTGGCGGCTCTCCTTGTCGTCGCCGCCATGATGGCCTCGTCGTCCACGCCTGAGCGCGACCGACGACCCACGACCGTCGCCGTCACGCAGTCGTCCTACGCGTGCCCGGCAGGCTCGACCATCTCTGTCGCCGCCGGGCAGGTCACCGCCGGGACGTCGGCCACCACGAAGGTCGCGCCGGGCGGTGCGCCCGACCCTGCGCTCCAGGACGCGAAGTCGTGGCGCAACTCCGTCGTCGACGGGCAGGGAGTCATCGTGCAGCAGCAGGGCACCAGGTCCGGCGCCGTCGGTTTCTTCGCCGGTACCGCCACGAAGCAAGGTGGGGGCGGACTCGTCGTGGGTGGCTGCCCGGGTGTCGTCGACGACGCCTGGCTGCTGGGCCTCGGATCTGGTGCCAAACACTTCTCCACCCTGATCCTCACCAACCTCGGCGACTCGCCAGCAGCGGTCGACCTCTCCCTGTGGGGTCGGGTGGGACCCATCGACGCTGTCGATGCAGGCGGCATCGTGGTCAAGCCCTTCTCGGTTCGACGCATCGAGATCGCCGACCTTGCCGCCGGCGAGGCCGAGCTCGCGATCCACGTCCAACGGCGTCGCGGTTCCCTCTCAGCCGTCGTCAACGACTCGTCGACCTCGGCCTTCCGTGGCACCGAGCCGATCACCGCCACCTCCGCGCCTCGCCGCAGCCAGGTCGTCGGCGGGATCGTCGAAGGAACCGTCGGACGCACCCTCCTGCTGCTCAACCCGGGGAAGCAGACGGCTCGTGTCGACGCCCAGGTGATCGGCCCGAAGAACACCTTCGCCCCGTCGGGGCTCGCCAAGATCAAGGTCCCGGCAGGATCGCAGCGCGAGATCGTGGTGCCCCGGTCTGCTGGCTCGGGCAGCCAGGCGCTGCGGCTCACGTCAGACAGACCGGTCTCTGCGACCGTGCGGATGGCTCCGGACCCCAAGGACTACGCGTACGCCGAGTCGGTCCCGCCGCTGGCCGGACCGGCCGTCGTGCCGGTGGACGTGGGCAAGGGCATCAAGACACCTGATCTGGTGCTGACAGCACCCAAGGGCACGGCGACCGCCCGGTTGCAGGCGTTCGACGCCTCGATGAAGCCGCTCGCGTCCGCCTCCGTCACGGTCAAAGGCGGAACCACCCAGCACGTCGACACGGCGAAGGCGCTCAAGGCCAAGGGGGTTGCCTACATCGTTCTGCGCCCACGAGGCGACATCGTCGCGGCGGCGACGTACGTCGAGGGCGGTGGGAGGATCAGCTCACTCGCCCTGACCGCGGCGCCGCTGACGGCTCTCGGGCCACAGGTCCGCCCGGTCTCATGAGTCGGTCGCTCCTGCCAGTCCGCCCCCGCTAGTCAGGCCTCCGCGGGTCGAGATCGTCCGGAGAGATGTGCCAGACCTCCGACAGGCGGTCGAGGATGACCGACCACACGAGGTCCTCGAGCACATCGCGACTCCCAGCGCCGCGATGCGTGATGGGCATGCGGAACAGCACGACGCGTGAACCCCGCACGCTGGGCACGAGGATGCTGAGCGGCACCTCGTCGGTCCACTCCGGTGGCAGCATGGGCGCTTCCTCCACCACGAGGTCGACGTGGTCGGACTCGATCTCGAAGTGGTGGTCGAGCGCCGCCACGATGTCGCCGACCAGCCGGTCGAACGCCGCGCGCGGCGCGCGGTGCGCCGGCACGCTGCGGGGGGAGAGCGGGCCCGGCAGCGCCATGGGTCCTCGCGGACCGCGGCCCCGCCGATCACGCATGCGCCCGGGCCGTGGGCCGCTGATGAGCCCCTCCCAGCGTGAGATGTCTGCGCCGACGGGTCGATCCATCCGGTGAGCCTAACGCGCAGACGTGGCGCCGCCCGCTAGCCTCTCCTCGTGGGTGTGGTGAGACGATGCACGCGCTCGACGTGCTCCCAGACGGCAGTAGCGACGCTGACCTATGTCTATGCAGACCAGACCGCGGTGCTCGGTCCGCTCGCCACCTACGCCGAACCACACACGTACGACCTCTGTGTCGCCCATGCCGACCGCATGTCCGCGCCGCAGGGTTGGAACGTCCTGCGGCTGGCGCCCGACCCCGCCGCCGCGCCTCCCAACCACGATGATCTGCTCGCTCTCGCCGACGCGGTGCGCGAAGCGGGTCGCCCGGTGCCGCCGGTCCCCGACGGTCCGCCCTCCCTCCGACTCGTGAGGCCCGACTCGTGACCGTTTCCCGGCCGACCATCGACCCCAGGCTGGAGGCGGTGGTGAAGGCGTACGACGTGCGCGGCCGCTCGCCCGAACAGCTTGACCCCACGCTGACGCGTGCCCTCGGCGAGGCGTTCGCGCTCGAGACCGGTGTCGACAGCGCCACCGTCGAGGGCGGAGGAACGGTCGTCATCGGTCACGACATGCGCGACACCTCACCTGACCTCGTGGCAGCATTTTCCGACGGGGTGCGTGCCCGCGGAGGCAACGTCATCGGCATAGGACTGGCCTCCACCGACCTTCTCTACTTCGCGTCCGGAGACCTCGATCTGCCCGGCGCGATGATCACCGCGAGCCACAACCCCGCCGCTTACAACGGCATCAAGCTGTGCCGAGCCGGCGCGCGACCGATCGGCTACGACAGTGGCCTGTCGACGATCGCTGAGACGGCCACGTCCATCCTGACCGATTCTGATGTGCAGGCGGCACCGCTCGCCGGCACCTACCGGGAGCTCGACGCGCTCAGTCGCTACGCCGCTTACCTGCACGAGATCGTCCCGGTCCCGCCCGCTCGCCGCCTGCGGGTCGTCGCCGACGCTGGCAACGGCATGGCGGGGCACACTGTTCCCTCGGTGTTCGCGACGCTCAACGTCGACCTCACCCCGATGTACTTCGAGCTCGATGGCACCTTCCCGAACCACGACGCCAACCCTCTCGATCACAGCACCCTGGTCGACCTCCAGACCAAGGTGCGCGAGGTGGGCGCAGACATCGGGCTGGCCTTCGACGGCGACGCTGACCGGTGCTTCGTGGTCGACGAACGCGGCGACGTCGTGTCGCCATCGGCCATCACCGCGCTGATCGCCGCTCGCGCGTTGGTGACCACCCCGGGCGCGACGATCCTTCACAACGTCATCACGTCGCGTGCCGTGCCCGAGATCATCGCCGAGAATGGAGGCATCGCGGTCCGTACCCCCGTGGGCCACTCGCTCATCAAGGCCGAGATGGCGCGCACGGGCGCGGTCTTCGGCGGCGAGCACTCGGGACACTTCTACTTCAAGGACTTCTTCCTCGCCGACTCCGGCATGATCGCGGCACTGCACGTCATGGCGGCGCTGGCCGAGACAGACGGCACGGTCTCAGGCCTGATGGCCGAGTACGAGCGGTATGTCTCCTCCGGTGAGATCAACAGCACGGTCGACGACGCGCCCGCTGTCCTCGCCGAGCTCGCGCGGGTCTACACAGATCTGCCGCAGGACACCCTTGACGGCCTGACCGTGACGAGCGACTCATGGTGGTTCAACGTGCGCGCGTCGAACACCGAGCCGCTCCTGCGGCTCAACGTCGAGGGTGATGACGACGCCACCATGGCGCGAGTGCGCGACGAGGTCCTGGCGATCATCCGCGCCTAGCTCGGCGGTCTCGTCGCCAGCGGTGGTTCAGCGTCCACGATCGCCACGGGGGCGGACGCCGTGCAGACGAGGCAGAGGCGCGCGGCACGGCACGCATAGGATGGGCGCATGAATCTTGATCCTGCCCTGCTTGAGATCCTCGTGTGCCCGCAGTGTCGGGCCACCTTGTTCGTCGACGACGAGGCGAGCGAGCTCGTCTGCAACGCGTGCGCCCTTGCCTACCCCGTTCGCCGCGACATTCCCGTGATGCTCGTCGACGAGGCGCGGGCACTCTCTTGACCAGGGCCTCCAGCGCGCCCGACATGGCCTGCTGATGTCGACCGAAGGCGGCACCAAGGCGGTCGTCGCGGCGCTCCTGGCCAACACCGGCATCGCGGTCACCAAGTTCATCGCCTTTCTCCTGACCGGCTTCTCCTCGATGCTGGCCGAGTCCATCCACTCGCTCGCTGATGCCGGAAATCAGGGCCTGCTGCTGCTGGGCGGCAAACGCTCACAGCGCGAGGCCTCCGAGGAGCACCCGTTCGGGTACGGACGCGAGCGCTACATCTATGCGTTCATCGTGTCGATCGTGCTGTTCAGCCTCGGTGGACTGTTCGCGCTCTACGAGGCCTATCACAAGTTTCACGAGCTCCAAGGTGGCCACGGGGGCGACTCGCTCCAGAGCAAGTGGCGTCTCGTCCCTCTCGGGGTCCTCGCGGTGGCAATCGTGCTCGAGTCGCTGTCGTTCCGCACCGCGCTGATCGAGGGCAACAAGGTCCGCGGCGAGCAGGGCTGGTGGTCGTTCATTCGCCGGGCCAAGGCACCGGAGCTTCCGGTCATCTTGCTGGAGGACTTCGCCGCACTGGTCGGCCTCGTCGTCGCGTTCACGGCGGTCGGGCTCTCGCTGATCACCCAGAACGCCTACTTCGACGTCGGCGGCACCGGGTTCATCGGCGTCCTTCTCATCGTGGTGGCGGTCATCCTCGCGATCGAGGTCAAGAGCCTGCTGATCGGTGAATCGGCCACCCGGAAGTCGATCGCACAGATGCGGGAGGCGATCGAGAGCACCCCGGGCGTGACGCAGATCATCCACATGAAGACCCTGCACATCGCTCCCGAGGAGCTGCTCGTCGCGGTCAAGATCGGCATCGATGCGGGTGCGACGGGTGCGGAGGTTGCGGCGGTGATCGATGCGGCCGAACGCAACATCAGGGCTGCAGAACCCATGGCCCAGCAGGTGTTCCTCGAGCCCGATGTGTTCCGCTCCGATCACGTGCCTGACGCGCGCCCCGAAGTCCCGACGGCACCTTCCCACTAGTTCCCTCCTCCAGAGGGCTAGACGGGCCGGAGGCCGAGGGTCCTGGGCTGTGCCAGCGACCGCCCCACCTCCCTCGTCGGGGGCGGTGCTTCCGCGCGCGAGTCAGGCGTAGGGGGGTGTGGCGATCGGGTCGAGCACCTCGGTGACGTCGGGGTCGCCTGCATCGGCGAGGTAGTCACTCGGATGCGTGTGGTCGTCGCCGGCCGACACGTTGAGCGCACGGAACACGTACGTGCCACCGACGGCCACGATCAGGTTGAGCACCAGCGCTGTGATGCCGAAGTAGATGAGGTTCTGGCTGAGGTCGACACCGAACACCTCCAGCGGTCCGACCGACCCACCGAAGTGTGAGCCCGGGTCGCCGATGACCTCTTTGTTGTAGGCCGCAATGGTGCCCCAGATCATGCCGACGGCCCACCCCGAGAGCAGCGCGTACCGGTGCAACCACCGCGTGTAGAGGCCGATCACGATGGCGGGCAGCGTCTGCAGGATCCAGATGCCACCGAGCAGCTGCAGGTTGATGGCGAATTCGTTGGGGAGGGCCAGCACGAACATCAGGGCGCCGAACTTCACCAGCAGGCTCGCGACCTTGCTCTGCTTGGCTTCCTGGGCGTCTGTCGCGTCCGGATTGATGTAGGCCTTGTAGATGTTGCGGGTCCACAGGTTGGCCGCGGCGATCGACATGATCGCGGCCGGCACGAAGGCGCCGATCGCGATGGCTGCGAACGCCACGCCCGCGAACCACGGCGAGAACTCCTGCTCGAACAGCTGCGGGATCGCGAGCTGCGGATTCGTGACCTGGATACCCGCGGCGATGGCGACCAGCCCCAGCAGTGCCAGGAGCCCGAGCAGGAACGAGTAGGCCGGCAGCAGGGCAGCGTTGCGCCGGATGATGTTGCGGTTCTTCGTCGACAGCACGGCGGTGACCGAGTGCGGGTACATGAACAACGCCAGCGCCGAACCGAGCGACAGGGAGGCGTAGGCCCATTGCGACACCCCGAGCTCGGGAATCAGCCCCTTGCCCGACGCCTGGCCCGAGGCGATGGCGTCGGCCTTGTCGGCGTTGAACGTGTCGAAGGCCTTGCCCGCGGAGTCGAAGATGCCGCTCCAGCCGCCAAGCTGCGTGGGCAGGTAGATCACCGCGACGATGATCACGAGATAGATCAACGTGTCCTTGACGAACGCAATGAGCGCTGGCGCACGGAGGCCCGACGAATAGGTGTAGGCGGCGAGGACGGCGAACGCGACGAAGAGCGGGAGGTCCTTGCGGAACCATCCGGCGCTGTCCCCACCCCCGAGACCGATGACGTCGAGGACGGCCTGGATGCCCACGAGCTGCAGCGCGATGTAGGGCAGCGTCGCCAGGATGCCGGTGAACGCGATGGCAAGCGACAGCGACTTGGAATCGAACCGGCCGTGCACGAAGTCTGCCGGTGTGACGTACGACCGGCGGTGCGAGACCGACCACAGCCGCGGCAAGAAGATGAAGATCATGGGGTAGAGGATGATCGTGTAGGGCACGGCGAAGAAGCCCGTGACGCTGCCGGCGTAGAGGGTGGCCGGCACCGCGATGAACGTGTAGGCGGTGTAGATGTCGCCGCCGATCAGGAACCAGGCGATGAACGTGCCGAAGCTGCGCCCGCCGAGCCCCCACTCGTCGAGGTTGTCCATCGTCCCGACCTTGCGCCAGCGGGCTGCGACAAACCCGAGCACCGTGACGAGGCCGAAGAAGAAGAGGAAGACAGTCAGCGCAATCGGGTCGACGTCGTTCACCGGTCACCCTTCTTCTTGCCATCGTGGCTGAGTCCCTCGGCCGCGCGCCGCTGGCGTTCGTGAGCCAGCACGAGGCGCAACGCCAGCGACGTGAGCACGACCGAGACGAGCACCAGGACGAACTGGTACCAGAAGAAGAACGGGACCCCGCCCAGCACGGGCTCGGTCCTGGCATAGGTGGAGACGAGCAGCGGCAGGATGACGGCCACGGCCAGGGCTGCTCCGGCTATGACGAGCAGGCCCCGTCGAGGCGGCATGTGTTCGGGCATGTTGGCGATCCCCCCGGATCCATCAGGCCGTGACCCCTGTCACAACATCTCGGCACAGTATGCCCGGACGCGCTGCGGGGAGAGGTGGGCGGCCCTGCCGAGGGCTGGTCAATTCGGCGTGATCGTCTACCCGCCGGTAGAGTCGGCGGCATGGACTATAACGTCGCTGACCTTTCTCTCGCCGCCTACGGTCGCGCCGAGATCAACCTCGCTGAGCACGAGATGCCGGGCCTCATGGCCATGCGTGAGCGCTACGGCAAGAGCAAGCCGCTCTCCGGAGCCAAGATCGCCGGCTCGCTGCACATGACCATCCAGACAGCTGTCCTGATCGAGACCCTCGTGGATCTCGGCGCGGATGTCCGCTGGGCCAGCTGCAACATCTTCTCGACCCAGGACCACGCTGCGGCGGCCATCGTCGTCGGCCGCGACGGCACCGCCGAGGAGCCCAATGGCATCCCGGTGTTCGCATGGAAGGGTGAGACTCTCGGCGAGTACTGGGACCTCGCCGAGCAGATCCTGATCTGGCCGAACGGCGAGTTCGCCAACATGATCCTCGACGACG
>NZ_JACMOM010000009.1 GCF_014378035.1 Aeromicrobium sp.
CGGTGAGATAGTCGAAGGCGTCTGCCAGGGCATTCTTGGCGGATGCCTTCAGATCTGTCCACCCGCGTTGGGCAGCGACACTGCTAAAGAAGATTTCGTACTCGGTGCCTTTGACAGGTCGCGGAACCGGGGTGCCGCGCTTCCCCGCCATCTACGGGCGATTAACGCGGACAGGGGCAGCCGACAGCTCGATGGGCTCGACGGGTCGCATACCCATCGCGTAGGCCAGGGCCGTTTCCTTCCACTCTTGCTGAGCGCGCAGCAGCCGCTCAAACGTTCCCAGCTCGCTGGCGGCATAGAGCAGCTGCTCGATCTCGGCCGCGTACGCGCTCAGCTCCCCCGGGGTGAACTCCCCCACCCACGCGAACAGGTCGGTCAGCGCCGCCGCGACGTCACCCTTGTTCCGGCCGATCGCACGGATCAAGCGGCTCGAGAGCGCAACACCATTCTCAAGGACATCAAGATCGTGGCCACGAAGGATCACGAGATCGTCACCATCACGGCGCGTGATCCGAACCTGGCCCTCGTCGATGTGGGCCAGAACCTCCTTGGGCTTGCGCAGAAGGTCAGTGAATGTCGCAGTACTCATACCAACACACTACATCAGATAAACATCTGATTGAAGGGTCGGTGTTTTGAGCTGGCGACTCAGACAGCTGGGTTCAGATGCAGCCTCAGGGCTTCAGCGACCGGCGCGGATCGTGATGGGGCGCCCAGGTCAAGGACTTTTTCGTCGAGCCACTCACGTTGTTCGCTGCTGAGCCGCAGATTCATGTGGATCCCAGCGGTTCCAGGCCGACGCCGTGCGCGCGTGGGCATGGCCTTCCCCTGAACGAGTGGTGCCGCGGGTGCGAACTCAGCAGCCAGCTGGGTGTCTGTCACGTTGTCGAAGGCTTCTACCAGCAAGTCTGTATAGGTGATGCGCCTTTCCTCGGTTGCTTCACGAGCGCGCTCGAGTGTTGATGGGGCTAGGTACACGCCAATGGGCGACCCCTCCCCCGCTTGTGGCGTCCGGGGCCGATGTGAGGAAACGATGTTTTAAAGATCAGACGCGAGTCTGTGTCATCAGCGATGAGTTCGCTATGAATGGTGACTTGTTGGCCTATTTCGCGATAAATCCAGATAGATGAACGTCAATGCCATGACGGATCGATGGCCAGGCTCGGATACCGGCATCAATCACGGACGCAAGGCACCCAAAGTCCGGCCTGCAGAGTCGCCGTGACCCGAAGTTCGGCGCCGAGTACGATCAAGTCAGCGCGGTTGCCGGTCGCGAGGCGGCCCCGGTCCACGAGACCGATCATGTCAGCGGGGTTCTGGGTGGCCGCCCGCACTGCGACTTCTACCGGTACGCCTGCCGTGTGCACGGCGTAGCGCACAGCCGCGCTGAGGGTGAGCACGCTGCCGGCGATTGTGCCGTCCGCGAGGCGCGCTTGGCCATCGGAGACTCGCACGTCGAGGGCGCCGAGCTTGTAGTCTCCCTCGTCCGCGCCGGCGGCTGCCATGGCATCCGTCACAAAAACGGGACGCGAGGGGCTTTCGATGATGAAACGCACGATGGCCGGGTGCAGGTGCACCCCGTCGGCGATGAGTTCGGCGAATACCGCGGGGTCCTCAAGCAGGGCGAGCGCCGGGCCGGGTTCACGATGGTGGATTTTCCGCATCGCGTTGAACACGTGGGTCCCGGCCGTGGCCCCCGCGGCGATCGCCTGCCGGGTCACGTCGTAGTTCGCGTCGGTGTGCCCGACCGCGGCCACGGCCCCGAAGCCGACTATCTGGCGCACCGCGTCGAGGCCGCCCTCCAGCTCGGGCGCGATAGTGACCATCCGCACGGTGCCACGGCCGGCGCGCATGAGCCGATCGACGCTCTCGGCGTCCGGCGCGTGCAGGAGGTTCTCGTCGTGGGCCCCGCAATGGACCGGGCTCAGCCAGGGGCCCTCGAGGTGGATACCGGCCAGCTCGCCCGTCGCGACCAGGCCAGCCAGCGCGGACACGGTTTGCTCGAACTCGTCGAACGGAACCGTGACGAGGCTGGCGATCATCGTGGTCGTGCCGTGGGCGCGGTGGGTCGCGGTGATCCGTGCCACTGCGACGGCCGTATCCGCGTCGTTGAAGCTACGGCCACCTCCGCCGTGGGTGTGGATGTCGACGTAGCCGGCGGCCAAGGTACTCTCCGGGAAGCTGAAGTCAGCCTTCCTGGGTGGCTCCCCCGCACCGCAGCCGACGATCCGGTCAGCCAGGATGTCTACCCAGCCCGGCGAGTACACCGCATCCGGGGCGATCACCGTTCCGCCGGAGATCAGCAGCGGCACCGCCTGGCCCGCACCTCCCGGGATCGGCGTGTCGGGACTCTCGGCTGGGACCACTCCAGTCGTGGGGGAGGTAAACGGGATCATGACGGCTCCAAGAACTCAGTTGGAAGATTCAGCCTGGAAGGGGAACAGCCGGGTCCAGACACGGGGCTCAGCGCTCAGCGGGGTGGAAACAGCGCAACCTAGATCCCCGGCCAGGGCTTGTGGGCCCAGGCGTACCGGTAGTAGTCCGCGTTCTCTAGCTTCGAGGCGGCGGCCTCGTCTACGATCACGGTCACGTGGGGGTGCAGCTGGATCACAGAACCCGGCTTGGTCGAGCTGACCGGTCCCTCGACGGCAGCCCCGATGGCATCCGCCTTCTGTGTCCAGAAGGCCAAG
>NZ_JACMOM010000216.1 GCF_014378035.1 Aeromicrobium sp.
CAACAATCCGTCATTCAGTACTGGTCGTCGCCCCAGTCGTCGGAATCGTCGGTCGACCTCGCTTCAGCAGCATCGAGCCGCGCGAGCAACTCGCCGTAGTGGCGGCGCGATCGGATGCGCAGCCAGATCGGAATTCCCAATGCGATTGCAAGGGCGAGGAGGTAGAGCCACGATGGAATGACCCATATCGCATCGAGCTCCTGCTTCGCGACCTTGCCGTCTGAACCCGTCACCTCCAGCGACGGCGTGAAGCGTCCCACCAACGGGATGTGGTCCTCCCACGTGCCCGAGAACTTCCTGGTCACGCCACGCAACACGATGCCCTCCGGAACGTCGATCGTTTCAACCGTGCGTCCGCTCAGAACACTCCGAATGACGACCTTGGCCTTGATGTCATCCGAATACGATCCGCGATTCTGCCATTCGAAGCGAATGGTCGCGAGGCTGAGCCCGCGCAGCTTCTCCAAGAAGCCGATCCGGCCGAAATGCAGCCCGTCCCACCAGATGACGCGCGGAGCGCGCGCGTTCTGGACGACCCCGCCACGCGTGCCCTCACCCGGAATGTCGAAGAACACCTGGATCGCCACCGAGGGAGCGGACACCACCTTCGATGTGCCGTCGATGCTGGACTGGCTCACGGGGCTCGACGCTGTGACGTTGGCGTACCAACTACCGGGAGCTGCATCGTCCGGTACGCGCACATCGATGACGAGCCACGCGATCTCCCCCTGACCGAGGTCCTTGACGCGACGCGCAGGCAACTTGATCCATGAAGACGCCCCGTATGTTGCACCATCGACTCCGACGAGCGGAATCCCGTCGTCATCGGCTGCGACATCGGCGGTCGAGAGGTCGAGGTCGATGGGCTTGCCCGTGGTGTTCTGGAATCCCACGCACACGCGACCGCTCTCACCCGGGCCGAAGGTGCCGGCCACGCGTGGCGGAATGCCCGAAATGCTCTGGTTCACTTCAGCGTTCACCGACTGGCGATGCGCGCCATCACGAAGTGGGTACCCGAGGCAACGGTCGACCGAGATCGTCTCTCCCACGACGGTGCTTGCGGCGTGCGCGGGCGCAACGGCGACGCACGTCAGGCAGAGCACCACGAAGGAGGTTCGAAGGAGGCGAAGCATGATGGCGACCTACCCGAAGTCAGGCCACCACAAGCGAACCTGAATCAGGTCGCGGCGACGGTGAACTCGGCTCGGGTCGTGTATGCACCCGCGCCTTGGGTCGCAATCGGATCCGCTTGGAAGCTCAGCGTGCTCGTCGTCGTCGCAGTGCTTCCGAGGGTCTGGCAGATGATGTCTCCCGCACCCGGAGCCGTCGTGGCATCGCGCAGCGGATAGAACAGCGTGTTGCCCCAGCCGGCTGAACAGGCGCCGGGGGTCGCTTGAATGCCGAACTGACCGTCGGCCAGTGCCGCCGAACCGGCGGTCGCTTGCGTGAAGTTGAGCGCGGCTGCACCCGCGCAGACCTCTGTGTACGAGGCACCCACCGTGATGGGTGTCTGACAGAAGATGCCGGTTCCGGCCGTGGCCCGAGTGCTTTCCACGCGCACGAGGGACTGCGAACCGTTGGTCGTACCCTGGGTGACCGTGCAGGCGCCCAGCAGCTGGGCACCGACTGCGCTGGGAAGGAAGTTGGCGCCGGTCATCGTGCCGTTGGTCGTGCACGTGCCTCCGAGCGTGACCGCGCCGTCGACCGTCACGCCGATCGTCGACGAGTTCGCCGCCTGCGAATCTCCCGTGAACGACACACCGGAGGCAGCCAGGCCTCCCCAGACAAGCAGCACCAGCGCAGGCAGGAATGCCCAGCGGTTGATGTGGCGCGAGCGAGCTGCAGTGGGGGCGGTCGTCATCGTGGGAATCCTTCGACGTGGCGGTACGCGGATGCGGAGAGATCGCATCTGGGGGCTACCGGACAGGTGTCGGCATCGGCGCTGCCGAACTTGAGCACACGCGATCCGTTGCAACGTCTGGAGCTGAGCCCGGCGCGCTTCCCACGCGCGGGAGCTTGATCGGCGACTGTAGACCTTGCAATCGGAGGGTCTTTCGTTGCAGAAGCCCTCAAGTGCACGGCCCAGCTTGCCGACATCTGCATCGATGTCGTTCGCGACGCCGACCCACGGCGACGCGCATCGCCCGCAGTTCTTCCTCAAGGAGCCACTCCACGATGAGCACCCACACCCTTGCGCCGCGCTCCAAGCCATCGCGACTGCTTGTGTTCGCTCCGACGCTTCTCATCCTCGGCGTCATCGCATTCGTGGCATCGGGGGCTTCGGTCGTTCCGGGCGCCAGCGCCGTGACTGCCATCGGCGTGACCGGCACGGTTTCTTCGACGTTCACCGTCGACCCGACCGCTACCGGTGGTACCGGCGCAACGGGCTGTGCCGACGAATCGCTTGGTGCGACGTTCCAGTCGACCGCAGCTTACTCCAACGGCTGTCGAATCTCGTTCACGGCGAACGCTGCGAATGGCGTCACGATCACCTTCGACAACAACAACGCAGCGGCAAATGACGCCAATGGGTTCTTCTGCGTCGACCCTGACGGTGCCGGTGTTGCACCGCGTGATTGCGGCGCTGCCGGTGCCACGGCCAACCGCGTCGCAAACGTCACCGGCACCAGCCAGACGCTCGCGTCGGACAAGTTCGGCTTGGCGCTGACTGCGGTGGGCGGTGATGGTGGCGTCGCTGCCGGCGCTGGCGCTCCGACGGTGAATGCCGCGCCGACGTCAGCGTCAGCGGCATGGAATCAGATCGGCACCAACGGTGCTGGCACGACTCTCTGCACCACCACGGGGCCGAACACCACGGGCTCGAACTGCGACTTCGTGTTCGGCGGTCTCGGCAAGGGTGCCGTGCAGGCGGCTGGCTCCTACGGTGGCTCACTGCGCCTGGTGACCTCGACGAACTGATCCGACATGGAGCAACGCATTCCAGCGAGGGCGGCACTTAGGTGCCGCCCTCGACTCCTGTGGGTAGGCAACCGCCATGCCGTTCCTCCTTGATCCGACACGAGTTCGATGCACCTTGGGGTCGTGGCTCGTTCTGTGCCTCGTAGCCGCGTGCGGCGCGCCGGCACCTGCCAGCGCCAACGTCGTACGCACCCAGAACCCCCCGAACACCGACCCGACCGGCCAACTGTCAATTTCACCCGGGCGCATCGAGACCGATGTCCAACCCGGCGTTCGGACCACGCAGAAGATCACGCTCGTCAACGACTCTGACCAAGAGATCGACGTCTCCGTCATCGCGACCGACCTCGGGCAGTCGAGTGATCCGCGCAACGTCGCGCAGCGTGTCGAGAAGGGCGAATTCGGGGCCGGATCCTGGCTGACCCCTGAGATCACCGACTTCCGGATGAAGCCGTTCGAGCTCGTGGCGTTCCTGGTCGTGATCGACCCACCCACCGATGCTACGGTGGGCACGAGCCTCGGCGGCCTTGCGATCGACTCCTCCATCGCATCGGGAGCAATCGGCACCGCGAACGAACCCGAAGGCGCAACGGCGCCGATTCTGCTCGCCGAGGGCCTCCTCCAGATCTTCCTCACCGTGCCGGGCGACGTCGACCACAAGCTCCGTATCGTCGATGTCGATCTCCGCGACAAATACGTCTTCGGGTCGCAGCGCTTCGCGATCTGGAACGTGACGTTCGCCAACGCCGGAACGGTCAACGAGCATGTCGCAGGCCGTGTCGACATCACGAGCGTCTTCGGCAACGCGGCGCACAGCGAGAAGATCGACGACTATGTCGTACTTCGCGGTGCGCGACGCACGGTTCGCGTCGTATGGAGCGACATCCCGGCGATCGGAGCGTTCACCGCGACAGCCAAGGTACACGGCGACAACGCCGATCGTATCGAGGCCTCGAGCGAGCGCCTGGTGATCTTCCCGTGGTGGCTCATCGTGATCCTGCTGGTGGCAGTACTCGCGCCGTTCCTCTACCTCTGGTGGCGACGCCGACAGGATTGGCGGCAGTACCTCGCGGAGGATGCGTGGGACGCGGAGGATGATCCGACCCTCGCGCGCTGACCTCAAGCCGATGCGCGTTCAAGCCGATACCCATGTACGTGCCTCCGTCAGCCCTCACCCCCCGATGCTCACCGCGCCTTGCGAGGCCGGCTGCGCTGTGGCTGCCGCTCATCGCGCTTGTTTCGGTGATCGTGCTGAGCTACGGAACCGGTCACGGATTTCAGCCTGCGGCACAGGGTGCCACCGTCATCAACGTCACCGGTTCGGTGG
>NZ_JACMOM010000217.1 GCF_014378035.1 Aeromicrobium sp.
CCAGTTCGGCGCCCATATTGGCGATCACGTGCCGATCCATCGCGGTCAGGGTGGCGAGGCCGGGGCCGTAGTACTCGACGATCCGGTTGACGCCGCCCTTGACGCCGTGCCGGGGCAGCATTTCGAGGATGACGTCCTTGGCGCTGGTCCACTGCGGCAGCTGTCCGGTGAGCTTCACGCCCCAGATTTCGGGCATCCTGATGTACAAGGGCTCGCCGGCTATGGCCAGGGCCACCTCGGTACCGCCGACGCCGATGGCCAGCATCCCCAGCGAGCCGGCGGCTGGGGTGTGACTGTCGGAGCCAACCATCGTCTTGCCGGGGATGCCGAACCGCTGCATGTGCGTGGGGTGCGACACCCCGTTCCCGGCCTTCGAGAACCACAGGCCGAACCGCTGGCAGGCGGAGCGGAGAAAGTCGTGGTCCTCCGCGTTCTTGCTGTCGGCCTGCAACAGGTTGTGGTCGATGTACTGCACGGAAACCTCCGTGCGTGCGCGATCCAGTCCCAGCGCCTCCAGCTCGAGCATGACCAGGGTGCCGGTCGCGTCCTGGGTGAGGGTCTGGTCGATGTGGAGACCGATTTCGGTCCCCGGCACCATCTCCCCGGAGACCAGGTGCGACGCGATGATTTTCTGGGCGACGTTGTATGCCACGGTGAGCTTCCTTACTCGATAACGGTGCCCGCCGACATTCGTCGGTAATTCCGATGATCCCAAAGGTAGGCCACTCGTCCAGCTGGGGCTAGCCTCGGAAACTTCGTGCTGGGCGCCGACAGATGGGGCTTGTCAACTGTCGCTCAGCATCGATCGCGACCGCGACTGGATGGCGCCGTGTTGCATCGCGGGTCGCCAGGATGCACTCCGTCGTCACGACCTGGACTGGTGTGGCGCGGGGCCGTATCCCTCCGCAGCTAGCCAGGCTCGAGCCCGACCGCGTTGGCGGTCCTCACTGAAGGCGTGCCACCGGTCGAGCAGGTCGGGCCAGGTCGGCAGCTGGTCCTTGAACCGACGGAACGCACCTCGTCCGGTGAGCGTGACGATCGTTCCCGCGAACTTCGACGGCGGACGCATCGAGTCGTTGGTTCCGATCGCCCGCAGCACCTCATCGAGGTCGTACAGCAGTCGGCTGCTGCCGGGCGCGGTGTAGCCAGTTGGCACTGAGGATGTCGGTCACAGACCGATCATCGCCCACCACGCGAGCGAGAAGGGCGCTTCGGTGCGGGTGACCTCGGCCCGTCTCGTCGCACTCCAGGTTGAGCCAGCAACCCCGTTGAGTTCCGTGGCCAACGCGACAAGGATGGTGGTTCGCCAGGTGCGTCGGGCGTCGACGCGGAGCGGAAGGTCGAGATCGATGAACCTGAACTCGAGCACACGCGGTCGTACTCGCCCGGTGCGGCGCGTACTTGCAGCAGTCGCGCTCGGTGCAGCCACCCTGATGGCCACCGGTGCATTCGCCGGGACGGCCTCGGCCGAGACCGCCCGGATCAGCCAGGGAGACGCTGAGACCGCGCTTCGCTCCTTCACCACCGGAGGTTGGGCCGTGCGCCTCCACTCCAAGCAGGACTTCCCGTTCGCGTTCGGTGACGGGACCGGTCCTGCCGTCGTCTCCAGCGCCCTCATTCGGCCCCTCCCGTTCGGCCCGTGGAATGGCGGGCATTTTTGGCTCTCCTGACCGATCCGTGGGTGGTTCTGGGAGATGCTGAGGTGCGAACACGCCGTTCCCGCTTAGGTTCTGAGCTGTCGAAGGACCAGAACCAGGTGAAGCGGAGAACGGCGTGCGTGATGTCAGCCTATGGCGAGTGTTGTTGGGCGTCGAGAAGACGGTGGAACGTACCCACTTTGGTGGACACGGGACGAAGTTAGCGAGTTCCCGAACAATTAGGGAATCGTATTATGGGATCGACCCGTCGAGCTTTCACCACCGAGTATAAGGCCAGTGCAGTAGAATTGGTCATCAATGATGGTCGGACTATCGTTGATGCCGCACGCGGTATCGGCGTCCACGAGATGACCTTGAGCAGATGGGTGAAGAAGGCGAAAGACGCCGGCGAAGTACACGATCCTGCTCTCAGTGACGACGAACGGGCAGAACTAGAACTCTTGCGTGCGGAAAACAAACGACTTCGGATGGAGGTCGAATTTGCAAAAAAAGTAGCTACCTGGTTTGCGAAAGACCCGCGGTGATCTTCGCCGCAATCGCAGACTGGGTCGACACTGACTCCTACCCGGTGACCTTCATGTGTGACCAGCTCGGCGTCTCGACGTCCGGGTACTACAGGTGGCGCGGCCACGAACCATCGGCGCACGAGCGCGAAGACACGCTCCTGACGGGCCTGATCAGGGCGTTCTTCGTCCGGTTGCGCGGCAACCCGGGCGTGCGACGCATGCACGCCGAGCTCGTCGTCGCCGGCCACCGGATCTCCCGCAAACGTGTCTGGCGCCTGATGCAGGCCGCTGGCCTGCAAGGACGCCATCCTCGCGCGTGGAAGAAGACCACCACCCCGGGCGATCACCCGGTCTCGGCTCCGGACCGGATCGGTCGGTCCTTCACCGCGGAGCACGTCAATGAGCGCTGGTGCGGCGACATTACGTACATCAAGACGTGGGACGGGTGGGCGTACGTCGCCACCGTGATCGACCTGCACTCGCGGGCACTGGTCGGCTGGGCCGCTGCCGATCACATGCGGACCTCGCTGATCACCGACGCCCTCGACATGGCCATCATCCACCGGCGCCCACCCAAGGGCGTCATATTCCACAGCGACCGCGGCACACAATATACCTCCCACGAGTTCGACAAATACTGTCGAGACCACAACATTCGCCGATCCCTGGGCAAGACCGGAATCTGTTATGACAACGCCGTATCGGAATCTTTCTTCGCAACATACAAGAAAGAACTCATCCACACCCGGCCCTGGCCAAACCTCAAAATCCTGATCAAGGAAACGTTCAGTTGGGTGGAGGAGTACTACAACCGCACCAGACGCCACTCAACGCTCGGATACTTGACACCTCAAGAATACGAGTTAGGCTATAGGAACATCACCGAACTCGCCGCCTAAAAGCGTGTCCACTAAATCGGGAACATTCCACCCATCCACGTTCCCAGATCGGCGTAGTTCTGCGGTGCCAAAGCAACGACGGTGACGTTGATTGCGGCACCTGCGAGAAACACGACGCCACCCGTCTGCGCGACCCGCCTCGCCCATCGCGGCTCAACAGCAACGGACACACCATCCCGCTCGCGCGTGGTGAACATCGCGGAATCCTTCCCCCTGCTGCCCGATGTGTTGATCGAATCACCACCACGCGCCACGCGCGTGGGACCAGTGGCACCCGCCACCTCTCACTTCGGCGGGCAGGTCAACTTCGCGCGATCACGATCACCCTGGACCGACCCGAGAGCCCACGAACCGCCCGCGCCACCATGCTCACCGAGAGGCCCAACGTCCTTCTCGCGGCGACCGTCAGGCCCTACTCGCGCAGGACCTGGCAGATCGCGTCGACCCTGCGGGTTCGGCTCTCATAGCGTCGCTGAATCCATGATCAGCCGTTGCGGGAGTCGAGCTCTCCCGCGAATCGAGGCTGCTCGCAGGATCGCGTTCGCCTCCCCCCACGGGTCATGCAACCAGACTGCGTCCATCCCGTCGTCGAACTCGTCGTGGTCGACGTACCCGGCAGCGGTCTTCCAGAACGCAGCCATTAGGTGGGGGTTCGTGCAGTCCAAGGTGAGGTCGATACGGGTCTGCATCGACCAGACATAGGGCATTGCGACGACAACCGTGCCCTGTGCCGCCGGCGAACACCGCCGCCGGGGCCAGCAGCTCGTGCAACCGCTGGCCGCATCGACCACCGCCTAGTTGGTGCCAAGCGGTGTTGGCGAGAGAGCGCGTAACGGTCATGAAGCGATGGCGCCGCCGCAGATCAGCAAGAAAGGGCAGGCGGGCGTTTTGGTGTCCGATTCTCGGCCGAAATGGGCCAAAACGTCACAGTCTTCACCTCCTGGACCTCGAGTTCACGAGCCGGACCCAGGTGCGGGCGTGGGCGGCAAGCACGACCGCGACCAGCGCGGAATGCTCCACGAGGGGCTGCAACTATGGTCGATCAGTCACACACTTCGGGAGGGACGGCTATGCCTACCATTGCGATCATCGGTGCTGGACCAGGCCTCGGAGCCGCGGTCGCACGCAGGTTCGGTGCCGAGGGCTTCTCGATCGCGCTCATCTCGCGCGATCAGGCGAAGCTTGATGAATTGGCGGCCCAAATCCAGGACGGTGGTCTGGTTGCGCGCGGCTACGCGGCGGATGTCCTGAACCCCGCCTCCCTCAAGCTCGCCCTCGCGCGTGCCGTGGCCGAGCTCGGGCCGATCGCGGTGCTGCAGTACAGCCCGTTGCCTTCCAGGGAGTACCTGAAGCCGGTGCTCGAGATGACGCCCGAGCTGGCGCTGGAGGCACTGCGGTTCTCGGCATTGGGGCTCATCCACGCCGTTCGATCAGTGCTGCCGGCGATGCGGACGGCGGGCAACGGCAGCATCATCCTCATCAACGGCGGAACGTCAGTGAAGGCGCGAAGCGACTTCGCGGGCACCTCGATCGCATTCCCCGCCGAGAGTGCGTATGGCGAAATGCTCCACGACGCACTGGAGGGTGACGGCATCCGCGTTATCCAGCTCGTGATCCCGGGAGGCATCCCGAAGCTTGGGCTCGAGCACGGTCTCGACGACGTGGCCGCGCGCATCTGGGAACTCCATGGCTCCCGGGGCCCATTCCGGACGATGCTCATCCCGCTGGAAGAAGGCCGAGAGTAAGGCGAAAAAGCCGCCCTGCGGCGGTCAAAGAGCTAGCCTCGATCTTTCGTCGGGCGGCTGACCTTGGTCGCGCTGGCTGCCTGGGCGTCTCGTGGGCGTGATTGTGTCATCTGGGTCTGACAAGGACCCGAGTGTCGTCTCGGGTGGGCGCCGGTTCCAGGGTGCGGGGGTCGTGCGGGGGTTGTCGGGACGGGACGCGGGGGTCAGCCGGGGGCGGCGGCCAGGGTGCGAAGTCTTGTAATTCCTTGGTGGGCGAGTGTGGCCCAGGGTGCTTTGGTGGCGAGGTGGAGCAGGACTCGCCGTCCGGTCCGGGCCAGGGTCGCTGGCACGGTGAACAGGCGTAGCCGGAGTCGTTTGGGTTCCCAGCGGCGTGCGGGGTGCCCATGCAGGGCGAGCATCTGCATCCACGCGGTGATCTCCACGGCGAGGGCGACGATCGCGCACCAGATCTCGTTCTGGGCGAAGTCGAACAGCGGGAACGCCCGCAGCCCGGTGTCCTTGGAGATCCGGATCCGGTCTTCGCAGCGGGCCCGGCGGCGGTGGCGCAACTCGAGGTCGGGCAGCTGGGTGCCCGACCCGCCGGCGGGGGTGTTGGTCGCGAACGCGGTGATCCGGTGCCCGTCGACATCGGTGACGGTCAGCTGCGCCCCGGGGTGGGGCCGTTCCTTGCGGACGATCACGCGCATCCCCTTGGGCCAGCCCGTCAGGTGCAGCAGGTCGGTGAGCTCGGCAACCCAGGCCCCGTCGCGGAGCTCGTCGTGCGCGTCGTAGGCCGGTGTCCACACGTCCTCGGGGATGAGTTCGAGCAGGTCAGGGGTGTGCGCGGGCAGGGAGTACCCGACCGAGTACGACAACCGCTGCCCGGTGAGCCAGTCCAGGACGGCGTGGGTCGCCCCGCCGCCGTCGATCCGGATCAGCACCTTGCGTCCGGGGCGGGTCCCGGGGGTGTGGCCCGGGAACTGGGCCAGGGCGGCTTTGATGACCACGAGGTGGTCGGCGGCGGTGTTCGACCCGGCGTTGCCCGGGCGCAGCAGCATCGCGAGTGGCTCACCGGTGCCGTCGGGGCCGTGGTCGACGAACGCGCACAACGGATGGAACCCGAAGCCGCGCTTATAGGTCGGCTTGGCGTTCTCCTTCTCCGAGTGCGACGCGACGAGGGTGGCGTCCAGGTCCACGATCAGCGGGTTCCTCGCGTGCGTGCCGTGATCGGGTGCGTCGGTCCCGGCCAGGGCCCACGCACGGGCCCGCGCGGTGGCGCGGGCGGTGTTGATCGCCTTCAACGCGGCCGGCGCGTCCGCGGCGAGGGCGTCGATCGTGCGGGACACCGTCGCATCCGAGGCCACCAGCCCGTAGACCCCCGGCTCCCCGCGCAGCAGGGCGATGTCCGCCAAACAGTCCCCACCCAGGGCCAGGGTCACCGCGAGGTCGGCGATGACCTTCGCCGGGTCGTGGACCGCCAACGGCTTGAACCACCGGGCCAACTCCCTCGACAGTTCCCGCCCGAGACCGGTCGCGGCGACCGTCTCGGTCAGCAGCACCCCATCGGCCTGGGCGACGGCCCCTGACGTGGTCGTGTCGACGCTCAACCGCGGATAGAACCCGGTAGTCTGCTTCACCTGGAGAGTGCTCCTCGAATTGGTCTGACATGGTCCTCAACAACCCATATCATCCCAGTTCAGGGGCACTTTTCAGTTCACCAACACGGACCTACACCAGCCCGGCATGAAAGCGCGAGGCTAGGGCGCGCACGGCCACGCGGATGGACCAGAGCTGGCAGGCGCGAGGGTCAGACCGGCTTGACGGCGATGCTGGCGCCCGCATCAGCGCGCGGCGCGGCGCTGGCGTTCGAGGGAAGTCCCAGCCGCGTTCAGGTCGGTCCGCAGCTCGAGCGGGAGCGAGAAGATCATCTCCTCGGTGGCGGTGCGCACCTCCTCGACATCGGCGAACCCGAGGCGCGCGAGGAGCTCGAGCACGTCCCGGACCAGGATCTCCGGCACGGAGGCCCCCGACGTCACCCCGACCGTGCTCGCACCCTCGAGCCAGGCGGGGTCCAGCTCGGCAGCGGTCTCGACCCGGTAGGAGGCGCGCGCACCGGCGTCGAGAGCCACCTCGACGAGGCGAACCGAGTTCGAGGAGTTAGCCGACCCGACCGTGATCACGACGTCGCACTCGGGGGCGAGCTTCTTCACCGCGACCTGGCGGTTCTGGGTCGCGTAGCAGATGTCGTCGCTCGGCGGGTCCTGCAGTGACGGGAAGCGCTCGCGCAGCCGGCGGACCGTCTCCATCGTCTCGTCGACCGAGAGCGTCGTCTGGGAGATCCAGATCAGCTTGTCCGGGTCGCGCACGGTGATCGTGTCTGCCTCGTCGGGGGAGTTGACGACCTGAATGTGGTCGGGGGCCTCACCGAGGGTGCCCTCGACCTCCTCGTGGCCGTGGTGGCCGATGAGCAGGATCTCGTACTCTTCCGCTGCGAACCGGACGGCCTCCTTGTGCACCTTGGTCACCAGGGGGCAGGTCGCGTCGATGGTCTGCAGCGAGCGGGCGGCCGCGGCGGCGTGCACCGCCGGGGAGACGCCGTGGGCCGAGAACACGAGGCGCGCACCCTCGGGCACCTCGTCGGTGTCGTCGACGAAGATCGCGCCGCGCGCGGCCAGGGTCGCGACCACGAACTTGTTGTGCACGATCTCCTTGCGCACGTACACCGGCGCGCCATAGTGCTCAAGGGCCTTCTCGACGGCGATCACGGCCCGGTCCACCCCCGCGCAGTACCCACGCGGGGCCGCAAGGAGAACTTTCTTGCGCTGCTCAGCCACCTTGGTCATGCTATCGGGCGCCCCGGCTTCGTCATCGGCAGAACCCATTCGATGGCCCGCTCGCCGTACTCATCTCACCGCCAGCTGCCGCAGCAGCTTGTCCATCGATACCATCGCGCCGCCCAGCACCGCCGGGATCCCGCCGCCAGGGTGCACCGAAGCGCCCACCCGCCAGAGCCATGGCCGACGCCGGTCGTGGTAGGAGGGGCGGTGCAGCGGTCCGCTCTGCCACAGCGGGCGGGTCGCCCCGTAGAGCGCACCGCCGGCGGCGCCGCTGGCGGCGAAGTATCGCGGGTCGAACACCTTGCAGGCCCGGAACCACTCCGTCATCGGGTCCGAGATCCCTATGGCTCGGCTGATCCGCCCGATCTCTCGTTCGATGAATGGGTCGTCGAGGTCGTACCCGCGCCCGTCGGCCGGGGCGGTGAGCAGAAGCGCCACGGTCGGGCGCTCGTTCGGGTACACCTCATTGGGGCGGAAGTAGTTCACGAACGCCATCGTCTGTTCTGGTACCGCCCCCATCGCGAGGCTGCGGTGCAGGGCGGCAGGGTCGTCCGGCATGACCACGGAATGCGTCGCCGTCGGGGCCGGAAGATTCCTCTCGAGCACGGCATAGATAGCCACCCCCGAGCACGTCAATGCTCGGCGCGAGGGTGGCTGCGCGTCCGGAAGGAGGTCCTCGAGCACCTGGGCGTCCAGCCCGCTCACTACGACGTCGGCCCTGTACTCGGCCGAGACGGTCCGCACTGCGCCCTCGGTGACGGAGATCACCCGCTCGCCCGTGCGCACCTCCGCGCCCGCATGGCGGGCGGG
>NZ_JACMOM010000218.1 GCF_014378035.1 Aeromicrobium sp.
AGAACCAGCCCCGTAGCTGACGTGGTGAATCGGCGGAAGTTTTTGGCCGGCAGCATCGGCATCGCCGCAGTCCTGGGGGTTCGCGGGCCGGTCGCCCTGATGCCCGCCGCACCCGCGGTCGTCGTTGCTGACTCGATGTTCTTGCACGGCATCGCCTCTGGTGACCCCCTCCCAGCCGCGGTGGTGCTCTGGACCCGGGTCACCCCGACGCCGACCTCCCGGCCCGGCTCCGGCCGCGGCCCGTCGGTCATGGTGACGTGGGAGGTCGCGTTGGAGGCGTCGTTCGACAGGATCGTCCGCCGGGGAGCGGTCCGTACCGACGCGAAGCGCGACCACACGGTCAAGGTCGACGCGACCGGGTTGCGCCCCGGGACCGATTACCACTACCGGTTCAGCTGCGACGGCCACCGCTCGGCTACCGGTCGCACACGTACCGCGCCTGCTCCCACCAGCTCGCCCGCACGGCTGCGATTCGGCGTCGTGTCCTGTGCGAACTGGCAGGCCGGCTACTTCAGCCCCTACCGCCATCTGGCCGAGCGCGGTGACCTCGATGCCGTCATCCATGTGGGCGACTACATCTACGAGTACCAGCCGGGCACGTACTCGTTCGGTCACCGGGAGGTCGACATTCGCCGCCACGACCCGCCCCGGGAGACCGTCACCCTCAGCGACTACCGCCGCCGCCACGCGCAGTACAAGACGGACCCCGACCTCCAGGGGCTCCACGCGGCCGTGCCGTTCATCGTGACGTGGGACGACCACGAGGTCGCCGACGGCAACTGGGCCAGGGGTGCCTACGAGCACCAGCCGGCGTCGGAGGGTTCGTTCGCCACGCGCAGAAGTGCGGCATACCGGGCCTACGACGAATGGATGCCAGTACGCATCTCCGGCACGGCTGTGACCGGCGATGGTGAGCGCATCTACCGTCACCTGCGGTTCGGTCGGCTCGCCGACCTGTCGATGCTCGACCTGCGCACGTACCGAAGCAAGCGTGTGGAGGCGGACGACCCCGCCATCGACGACTCGTCCCGCACGATCACCGGCAACGACCAGATGTCGTGGCTCATCGGCAACCTGTCGGGCTCGGAGTCCCGGTGGAAGCTCATCGGCAACCCCGTCATGATTGCGCCGGTGATGGTTCCGCCGCGGCCGGCCGTCGAGGAGTACGCGCTCAGCCAGACCGTCGGCCTCACCCCGCTGGAGGCGTCGGCGCCCAACACCGACGTGTGGGACGGATTCTCCGCTGATCGCCGCCGCCTCCTCGACCACATCGTCGACCACGACATCGGCGACGTCGTGTTCCTGACCGGCGACGTGCACACTGCGTGGGCGAATGACGTGCCCGCGTCCGACGGGGGGCCACCCGTCGCGACCGAGTTCGTCTGCGCCTCGATCACCAGCAACAACGTCGATGACTTCATCGGCGTCCCGCCGCGCACGGTCTCACTCGCGCTGGAGGCAGTGATCCAGGAGGAAAATCCCCATGTCCGCTTCGTCAATCTCGACGATCACGGGTATTGCGTGCTCGAGGTCACGGCGGCACGGGTCCAGATGGACTGGTTCGCCATCAGCGACCGCAGTGATCGGGAGGCGACGACCCGCACCCTGACTTCCTGGGCCGTCGAGTCGGGCGTCCCGCGCGTTCACCCCGTTCGCGCGCTCGTCGAGGCGTGAGCGGCCTCGGTGGCGTTCGGCCTGCCAATCCCCGTTCCGCGCTCTCGTGAGAGACTGAGGTGGCGCATTTTCGCTGGACCGACGTCAGCGGAGCACCCATCGGCCAAGCCCCCACATCATGCAGGAGTCAGACACGTGAAAAGCACCACCGAGTCCCTGAGCCCGACCCGGGTCAAGCTCACCATCGAGGTGCCCTTCGAGGAGTTCAAGCCCAGCCTTGACGCTGCCTACAAGACCATCGGCTCACAGATCACCATCCCCGGCTTCCGCAAGGGCAAGGTCCCCGCGGCGATCGTCGACCAGCGGGTCGGCCGTAGCGCGGTCCTCGACGAGGCCATCAACTCGGCCCTGCCCGGCTGGTACAGCGCGGCGCTGCAGGAGACCAACATCCAGCCCCTGAGCCAGCCGGAGATCGACCTCGCCAAGTTCGTCGACGGCGAGCCGATCGAGGTCACCGCCGAGCTCGACGTCCGTCCAGAGCTCGACATCCCCGACGTCTCGACCATCGAGGTCACGGTCGAGGACGCCACGGTGTCCGACGACGACGTCGAGGAGCAGATCACAGCCCTGCGTGAGCGTTTCGCCACGTTCGCCGAGGTCGACCGCGCGGTGCAGGACGGCGACTTCCTCACGATCGACCTCTCCGCCGCGCAGGACGGCGAGCTGATCGAGGCGGCACAGGCTGACGGCATGCCCTACTCGGTCGGCAAGGCCGCGATGCTCGACGGTCTCGACGAGGCACTCATCGGTCTCAAGGCCGGCGAGACCGCGACCTTCTCGACCAAGCTGGCCGGCGGCGACCTCGCGGGTCAGGACGTCGACGTCACGGTCGGCGTCAAGGACGTCAAGGAGCAGCAGCTGCCTGAGCTCGACGAGGAGTTCGCGCAGACCGCGTCCGAGTTCGACACGATGGATGAGCTGCGCGCCGATCTCATCGACAAGGTCACGCGCGGCAAGCGCATGGAGCAGGCCGGCGAGGCTCGCGACCTGGTGCTCGATGAGATCGTCAGCAAGATCGAGGCGCCGCTTCCCGAGGACCTCGTCGCGGAGGAGATCAAGACCCGCCGCGACCAGGTGGAGCAGCAGCTCTCCGCGGCAGGTGTGCCCTTCCAGCAGTACCTCGATGACGAGGAGATGACGATCGACGAGTTCGAGGCCGACCTCGAGAAGCGCGTGCGCGACTCGCTCGTCGCCCAGTTCGTCCTCGACCAGATCGTCGCCGATGAAGAGTTCGGCATCGATGATTCGGAGTTGTCGCAGCACATCATGCGGCGCGCGCAGCAGTCCGGTGAAGACCCCAACGCCTACATCCAGCACATCATGGAGCACAACCACGTGCCCGAGATGGTCAGCGAGGTGCTGCGCGGCAAGGCACTCGCCTCGCTCGTGGAGTCGGCCAAGGTCACCGACAAGTCGGGCAACGTCGTCGACCTGTCCCAGCTGCGTGCCGACGGCACCATCGGCGACGACGAGGCAGACACGACGTCCGACGAGGTTGTCGACGAGTCAGCCGACGAGGCCCCCGACAAGGCGTGACCAACACCTCGCCCCGTTGAGGTTCACATTCTGCTCCGATACCGGCAGCATGTAGGTATGCCCGTCGAACCTGCACGCACCACCGATGTCGCGGCGTTGGCCCTCGACTACGGCGACCGCCTGATCGTCGGAACGGTCCGCGACATGCACCACATCGTCTCCAAACGGGTCTTCAGGGCGACGCGAGTGGTCGGCGGGCGCCTGCCCGAGTCGCTGCACGATGCCGTCGTGACCTCGGTCTACGGGGCCGTCTCCGGGGTGCTGCGGCTGTCGAGCGGCTCCGTGCGGGTGCTGGCGTCCCGCGGCGTCGGCAAGCCCATCGAGGACACTCACCGCGGACGCCTCGTCGTCGCCGCCGTCAACGGGCTCATCGGCGACGAGCTGCGGATGCTCGACGACCCGCAGGCGATCACGATGGCCGTGCGCGTCGACGGCGCCGACATCCCCGCCAACTCGTGGCCGCTGGCGCAGGCATTCCGCGACGGCACCAGCCACCCGGTGATCTTCCTGCACGGGCTGTGCGAGAACGACGAGTCGTGGGCGAACTCCGCCAAGGTGCACGGCACCACGTACGCGGAGCGGCTCGTCGCCGAGACCGATGGCACGCCGGTCATGGTCCGCTACAACACCGGGCTGCACATCTCCGAGAACGGCAAGCACCTGGACGCGCTCCTGCAGCAGGTCGTGGCGTCGTGGCCCGTCCCCGTCACCCGCATCACCCTCGTCGGCCACTCGATGGGAGGCCTGGTCGCCCGCGCAGCCACCAACCACGCCACCGCGTCGGGCCAGACCTGGCAGCAGCTCGTGCGTGACGTCGTCTGCCTCGGCACTCCTCATGCGGGAGCCAACCTCGAGAAGGTCGCCCATCTCGGCTCACGGATGCTGCGTTTCTGGCCTGACTCGAGCCCGTTCAGCACGATCTTGGAGAATCGTTCGGCCGGCATCGTCGACCTGCGGCACGGTTACATCTCCCAGGACGAGTGGGAGGGGCAGGACCTCACCGGTCAGTGGGGCCTCGACCGTATTGCCGCTGCGCCGCTGCCCAACGCGGAGTACCACTTCGTCGCTGCCACCCTCGGTGCGTCCCAGCGGCACCCGCTGAGCGCGGTGCTCGGTGACCTGCTGGTCCATTTCTCGTCCGCGACCGGTGTCGGCAGGGCTGGCCCGATCGTCGACGGCGCAAGCTTTGAGTATCTTCCCAGCGCGCACCACTTCGCCCTCCTCAACCACCCACGGGTGGGAGACTGGCTCGTCGAGTGGATCAACGTCCGCACGCGCAACCCGCGCGCGCTGCCTGCCGCGCCGCGTCAGGCCTAGCGAGGCCTTCCCCGCACTTGAGGAGAACCATGCCCAACCAGCAGCTGATCCACCGGAGCGTCGAGATCGATGCCTCCCCGTCCGCCGTGTGGGCAGTCGTGTCGGACCTGAGGCGCATGGGGGAGTGGAGCCCCCAGTGTCGGCGGATGTTCGTCCGGGGCGGTCCGGTCGGTCTGGGCACGCGCACCCTGAACCTCAACGGGCAGGGCAGGCTGCGCTGGCCGACGAACGCCAAGGTCGTCGCGTTCGAGCCTGAACGGCGGTTGGCATTTCGCATCCTGGAGAACCGCACCGTCTGGACGTTCGAGCTGGAGCCGACAGCCACCGGCACGCGGGTCACCGAGAGTCGCAGCACCCCCAAGGGCGTGTCGGGCCTGTCCAACGTCCTGACCCAGAAGGTCCTCGGCGGTACCCGCGACTTCGAGGCCGGGCTCGACAAGGGCATCGCTCAGACCCTTGAGCGCATCAAGCTCGAGGCTGAGAGGGCCTGAGTCGTGGGACAGGGAGCGCTCGAGGCCGAGGTCACGATCAACGCAACGCCCGATCGGGTGTGGGAAGTGGTGTCTGACCTGGAGGCCATGAAGGACAGGAGTCCAGAGGTCGTCGGCATGTGGATGCGGGGCCGTCCCAAGGTCGGCGCTCGGGGTGTCAACCTCAATCGTCGCAAGGGCTTCGTCTGGCCCACCACCACTCGGATCACACAGTGGAAGCCACCATCCAACGACGACGGACGAGGCGCGCTGGCGTTCCATGTGCGCCCGACCGATGCCGTGTGGTCCTACCAGCTCGAGCCCAGTGGCTCCGGCACCAGGCTCATCGAGCGCCGCTCAGACCCGCAGGGCAACGGTGTCCTCGTTCGGCTGACGGCTCGCTGGGCCCTCGGGGGCAAGGCAGGCCACGACATCGAGCTCCAGGCCGGCATGCACGAAACTTTGGCAAAAGTGAAGACCGCCGCCGAAGGCTGACTCCGCCTTTCGCGTCGCGTACCTTCGTCAGCGGTCCACCAGGGTCAGCTCGAAGGCGTAGAGGTCGGGGCGGTAGGCGTGGCGGCCGTACTCGACTGCGCGGCCGGCGTTGTCGTAGGCAGTGCGCTGCATCGTGAGCAGCGGCGCCCCCTTCTTCTCCAGCAGCAGCGCACCCCCCGCGGCCGCCGCACCCCTGGCGCCGATCCGCTGCCGGGCGACGCGCATCAGGATGCCGGACGCACGCAGGTGGGCATAGAGCCCATCCGCCTCCAGGTCGAGCACGGCGAGGTCGATGACGTCGACCGGGATGAAGTTGTGCATCAGGGCGAGGGGTTCCGTGCCGATGTACCGCAGGCGCTCCAGGGACCACACGTCGTCGCCGACCTCGAGCTGCAGCTCGTGCGCGACGTCCTCCTCGGCGGCGACCTTCCCGACGGCGATGACCTCGGTGCGGGGTTTCTGACCGGCGGCCGTGAGGTCGTCGAAGAGACTTGTCAGCTCGACCGAGCGACGGATCTTGCCGTGGACCACTTGCGTGCCGACGCCGCGCTTGCGCACCAGCATGCCCTTGTCGACCAGCACCTGGATGGCCTGACGCATCGTCGGTCGGGACAGGCCGAGGTCTTTCGCGAGGGCAATCTCGTTCTCGATTCGTTCCCCGGGCGCGATCGTTCCGTCGAGGATCGCCTTCTCGAACTGCTCGGCGATCTGGAAGTACAGCGGGACCGGGCTCGACCGGTCGAGGGTGAACCGTGGGTGGCGAGCCATGCGGACAATCTATAACCATATGTCGGGACGTCAATATGTCAGGACAAAGACTTGACAGTGTGTGTGATGGGAGACACACTCGGCTTGACAGTTTGTCAGCACAAACCCGAAGAGGATGAGAATGACCGCGAGCGATCTTCGCCCAGCTGGCCCCCGACTGGCCGGCGCCCCCATCTCATGGGGTGTGTGTGAGGTGCCCGGATGGGGCTACCAGCTCCCAGCAGAGAGGGTCATGGCGGAGATGGAGCGTCTTGGACTGACTGCCACCGAGTTCGGCCCCGAGGGTTTCCTTCCGGTCGATCCAGAGGCGAAGAAGGTCTTCCTCGCGACCTACGATCTCGAGGCCGTCGGCGGATTCCTGCCGGTGCTGCTCCACGACCAGGACACCGACCCGATCAGCGCTGTCGACGCCTTCATCGACAGCTGCCTGGCGACAGGTGCGGGTGTTGTCGTGCTCGCCGCATCGACCGGGGTCGACGGCTACGACGCCCGCCCCGTGCTCGACGACCTGCAGTGGAAGACGCTGCTCTCCAACCTCGACCGCCTCGCCGACCGGGCGAGCGAGCGGGGTGTCATGGCGGTCGTCCATCCGCACATCGGCACGATGGTCGAGAACGCCGACGACGTCCAGCGCGTGCTCGACGGCTCGCACATCGGGCTCTGCATCGACACGGGCCACCTCGCCGCGGCGGGGGCCGATCCGGTCGCCATCACCCTCGCGAACCTTGACCGTGTCAAGCATGTGCACCTGAAGGACGTCGACGCGGCCACCGCAGCGAAGGTCATCGCCAAGGAAATGTCCTTCTCCGACGCGGTCGCCAACGGGATGTGGCGGGTGCTGGGTACCGGCGACGTCGACATCAGGGCCATGATCGAGGCACTCGAGGAGGCCGGATACGACGGCTGGTACGTCCTCGAGCAGGATGTGATGTTCAAGGATGGCGAGCCCGAGGGTGAAGGACCGGTCGCCGATGTCCGAGCCAGCCTCGACTACGTGAAGGCCGTCCTGGCGTGACCCATCTCGAGCTCATCACGATGGGACGCGTCGGCGTCGACATCTATCCCGAGCAGATCGGCGTCGGCCTCGAGCACGTGACGTCCTTCGCCAAGTTCCTTGGTGGCAGCGCCACCAACGTCGCCGTCGCGGGATCGCGACTCGGTCGTCGTTCGGCCGTCATCACCCGCACCGGCGACGACCCCTTCGGCCGGTTCATCCATCTCGCGCTGACCGGGTTTGGGGTGGACGATCGCTACGTCAGCTCCGTCGCCCACCTGCCCACACCGGTCACGTCCTGCGAGATGTTCCCGCCGGATGATTTCCCGCTCTACTTCTACCGCCAGCCGAAGGCGCCCGACCTCGAGATCAACGTCGACGAGCTTGATTTCGACGGGATCCGTGCAGCGGACGTGTTCTGGGCGACGGTCACCGGGTTGTCGCAGGAGCCCAGCCGCGAGGCCACGCTTGCTGCCCTCGAAGCGCGCGGCGGCAAGGGCATCACGGTGCTCGACCTCGACTACAGGCCGATGTTCTGGGACTCGCCCGAGCTCGCGACCGCCCAGGTGCAGGTGGCGCTGCCGCATGTGACTGTCGCCATCGGAAACCGCGAGGAGTGCGAGATCGCCGTCGGCGAGACCGATCCGCATGGTGCGGCGAAGGCGCTGCGCGGAGCCGGAGTCGACGTGGCCGTCGTCAAGCAGGGTCCGGCGGGAGTGCTCGGCGTGAGCGGCGACGAGTCGGTCATGGTTCCCCCCGTCCCGGTCCAGGTCGTCAATGGCCTGGGCGCCGGCGATGCCTTCGGCGGCTCACTCGTTCACGGGCTGCTCAGCGGTTGGGACCTCACGACCACCCTGTCGTTTGCCAATGCCGCTGGCGCGTACGTCGCCGGCCAGCTCGCGTGCGCCGACGCCATGCCTACCGTGGACCAAGTGTCCGCAGTGCTCCAACGGGGCTCCGTGCCCTCCCGAGGGAATGCCTGATGACCACTGTCAACGCCGACAGCTTCGCCCACATCGCCGAGACGCGTGCGCTGCATCCTGAACGCATCGCCGAGCTCGCTGCGCAACGTCAGCAGCCGACGGGCCTGGTGGGCAGCACCGGACGCCTCCTTCTCGTCGCGGCCGACCACCCGGCCCGTGGCGCGCTGCGGGCTGGCGACGACGCGCTCGCGATGGGAGATCGGGAAGGACTTCTCGGGCGGCTGGTCCGAGCACTGGCCCGTCCCGGTGTCGACGGCGTTCTCGGCACCGCCGACATCATCGAGGACCTTCTGCTCCTCGGAGCGCTCGAGGGCAAGGTCGTGATCGGCTCGATGAACCGAGGTGGTCTGGCGGGCACGGTGTTCGAGATCGACGACCGTTTCACCGGTTACAACGCCACGGCGATCGCCGCCTCGGGCTATCAGGGCGGCAAGATGCTCTTCCGCATCGACCCCGACGACCACGCCACCCCAGCCACGATGCAGGCGTGTGCGAACGCCATCGACGAGCTCGCCAGCCGCCACGTCATGGCAATGATCGAACCGTTCATCTCCAGGCGCGAAGCGGACGGTCGCATCCGCAACGACCTCTCGACCGACGCGGTGATCCGCTCGGCCACTGTCGCCGCCGGCCTCGCGAGCACCTCAGCGCACACCTGGCTCAAGCTGCCCGTGGTCGACAACATGGAGGCCGTGCTGGCCGCGACGACCCTGCCAGTCGTCCTTCTCGGCGGCGAGGTCTCCGCAGATCAGAGTTCTCAGTTCGCGGCCTGGTCGAAGGCGCTCGCGAGCCCCTCCGTCCGGGGCATGGTCGTCGGCCGATCGCTGCTCTACCCGCCCGACGGTGACGTCGAGGCAGCTGTCGACGCGACTGTGGAGATGATGTGATCGCGATGACTCATCTTCTGCGCTCCGGCGACGCGGCCACGCCACCCTTCGATCTTGCGATCACCCCCGAGTCTGCGGGCTGGGCCCACAGTGGCCTACGCATCCTCGGGCTCGACGCCGGTCAGAGCGAGACGTTTGGCACCGATGAGTCCGAGATGATGGTGCTCTCGCTCAACGGATCCGCCGAGGTGACGGTCGACGGCCGGACCTACGCCCTGCAGGGACGTGACAACGTGTTCGCCGGGGCCAGCGACGTCGTCTATGCGCCGCGCGACGCCGAGGTCTCGATCGCCACGACCGACGGAGGACGTTTCGCGCTGTGCTCAGCACGTTGCTCGAACCGCCTCGAGCCTGCCTACCTGCCCAAGACCGACGTCCCGGTGGAGATGCGCGGCGCTGGACAGTCCAGCCGGCAGGTCAACAACTTCGGCGTGCCCGGAGTGTTGGCCGCCGACCGGTTGATCGCGTGCGAGGTGCTGACCCCCGGCGGCAACTGGTCGTCGTGGCCGCCGCACAAGCATGATGAGGAGCGCGAGGGTGAGACGGCGCTCGAGGAGATCTACTACTTCGAGGTCGCCGACGGGCCCAGCGGTCCGGGCATCGGCTTCCAGCGGGTCTACGGGCATGAAGGAGCCGACATCGACATCACGGCAGAAATTCACACCGGCGACGCCGTGCTCATCCCGCACGGCTGGCACGGTCCGTCGATCGCCGCTCCCGGGTACGACCTCTACTACCTCAACGTCATGGCCGGGCCCGGCGACGAGCGGGCCTGGCTGATCTGCGACGACCCCACCCACGCGTGGGTGCGCGAGTCGTGGGCCGACCAGGCCGTCGACCCCCGTCTCCCGTTCGGATCCATGCTGGTGGGGGAGGACGCATGACAACACGACTCACCGTCGGGCAGGCCATCGTCCGGTTCCTCGAGGCCCAGCACGTCGAGCGCGACGGCGCCGAGAATGTCTTCTTTGCCGGCTGCTGGGGCATCTTCGGCCACGGCAACGTCGCCGGTGTCGGCCAGGCGCTGCTCGAGAGGGAGCTGTCGGACGAGCCGTCGCACCTGCGCTACCTGCAGGGCCGCAACGAGCAGGCCATGGTGCACGCCGCAGTGGCCTACGCCCGCCAGCGCGACCGGCTCGCGACCATGGCCGTCTCCGCCTCGGTCGGACCCGGCGCCACCAACATGATCACCGGAGCCGCTCTGGCGACGATCAACCGGCTCCCGGTGCTGCTGCTGCCCGGTGACACCTTCGCCACGAAGGTCGCCAGCCCCGTCCTGCAGGAGCTCGAGGACCCCGCCAACGGTGACCTCTCCGTCAACGACGCGTTCCGGCCCGTCTCCGCCTACTTCGACCGGGTGCACCGGCCCGAGCAGCTCGCGCCCGCCCTGCTCAACGCCATGAGGGTCCTCACCGACCCCGCCGCGACCGGCGCGGTCACGCTCGCCCTGCCGCAGGACGTCCAGGCCGAGGCCTGGGACTGGCCCGATGAGCTCTTCGCCCGCCGCGTCTGGCACGTCGCGCGTCCTGTCCCCGAGCCCGCCGCTCTCGAACGGGCCGTGGCCGCCATCCGCGCCGCGACCAGACCACTCATCGTGGCCGGAGGCGGAGTCACCTACAGCCGAGCCAACGACGCCCTGCGGACCTTTGCCGAGGCCACCGGCATCCCCGTCGCCGAGACCCAGGCCGGCAAGGGCGCCCTCGCCTACGACCACCCGCAGGCGGTGGGTGCCATCGGCGCGACCGGTACCACTGCCGCCGACACCCTCGCGGCCGAGGCAGACCTCGTCATCGGCGTCGGCACGCGCTACAGCGACTTCACGACCGCCTCGCACACCGTGTTCGCTGCCGAGCAGGTCCGGTTCGTCAACCTCAACGTGTCGGGCTTCGATGCGCACAAGCTCTCTGCGACGAGCCTCGTCGCCGATGCACGCGAGGGCCTTGTCGCGCTCACCGCGAGCCTCGAGGGTTGGATGACGGGTGCGGCGCACACGGCCCGCGCCACGTCGCTCGCCTCCGACTGGGACTCGATCGTGCAGGCCGCCTACGACCGCGACGACCAGCCACTGCCGGCGCAGTCCGCCGTGATCGGTGTCGTCAACGAGCTGTCGGACCCACGTGACATCGTGGTCTGCGCGGCCGGTTCGATGCCGGGTGACCTGCACAAGCTGTGGCGCACCCGCGACCGCAAGGGCTATCACGTCGAGTACGGATTCTCCTGCATGGGTTACGAGATCGCCGGCGGTCTCGGCGTCAAGATGGCAGCGCTCGACCAGGCCGCCAGCGGTGAGGACACCGATCGCGACGTGTTCGTCATGGTGGGCGACGGTTCGTACCTGATGATGAACACCGAGCTCGTGACGGCGGTGGCCGAGGGTGTCAAGATCATCGTCGTCCTCGTCCAGAACCACGGCTTCGCCTCGATCGGTGCGCTCTCGGAGTCGCTCGGTTCCCAGCGTTTCGGCACGCAGTACCGCTACCGCACCGCCACGGGCCTTGACGGCGACCACCTGCCGGTCGATCTCGCTGCCAACGCAGCAAGTCTTGGCGCCGACGTCATCAGCGTCACGGCACTCGACGACTTCAGAGCGGCAGTCGGCAAGGCGAGGCAGTCGACACGCACGACGGTGATCCACGTCGAGACCGACCCGATGATCACCGCACCTGACAGTCCGGCATGGTGGGATGTACCGGTCGCGGAGGTCTCGGCGCTCACCTCGACGCAGGACGCCCGCACGACCTACGAGGCGCACAAGACCAGGCAGCGCCACCACCTCGCGCCGCCATCCACCACCGGTCAAGCAACCAACACCGGTCCGGCAACGACGAAGGACGAAGTATGACAAATCACGATGTGAAGACCTACGACCACTACGTCGACGGAGCGACGTTCGTCGGCGAGAGCGATCGTTTCGCCGATGTGTTCGACCCGGCCGCCGGCACACCGCAGAGCAGGGTTCGCCTCGCGTCCGCAGGTGACGTCGACTCGGCCGTGACCGCAGCGGCGGCTGCGTTCGAGGTGTGGGGCGAGACGTCGGTGACGGCGCGCGCCCGGGTGATGTTCGCCTTCCGGCAGCTGCTTGTCGAGCACGAGGACGAGCTGGCTGCGTTGATCTCCTCCGAGCACGGCAAGACGGTCGCCGACGCCCGTGGCGAGGTCGTGCGTGGCCGTGAGGTCGTGGAGTTCGCGTGCGGCATCCCGCAGCTGCTCAAGGGTGACTACTCTGACCAGGTGTCCGGCGGCATCGACTCGCACACGTTCCGCCAGCCGCTCGGCGTGGTGGCGGGCATCACGCCCTTCAACTTCCCGATCATGGTGCCGCTGTGGATGCACCCGGTGGCCATCGCGACGGGCAACACGTTCATCCTCAAGCCGTCCGAGCGCGTGCCGGGCGCCTCCGACCTCGTCGCCCGTCTCTACACCGAGGCCGGGCTTCCTGACGGCGTGTTCAACGTCGTGCACGGTGACAAGGTCGCTGTCGACGCAATCCTGGAGCACCCCGGCATCTCTGCGGTGTCATTCGTGGGCTCAACGCCCATTGCGAAGTACGTCCACGAGGGCGCCACCCGCACCGGCAAGCGGGTACAGGCACTCGGCGGCGCCAAGAATCACGCCGTCGTCATGCCGGACGCCGACCTCGACTACGCCGCCGACCACCTCGTCGCGGCCGGCTACGGCTCGGCGGGCCAGCGGTGCATGGCGATCAGCGCCGTCGTCGCCGTCGGCCCTGCGGCCGACGCGTTGGTCGACAAGATCCGTGAGCGGTCGATCGGCCTGAAGGTGTCGGTCGGTACCGACCCGGACGCCGAGATGGGGCCTGTCGTGACGGCGGCCTCCCGCGACCGAGTCATCGACTACATCGGCCAGGGTGAGGACGCCGGCGCGAAGGTCGTCGTCGACGGCCGCGACCTGGTCGTGGACGGCCACGAGAATGGTTTCTTCGTCGGCCCCACCCTGCTCGACCAGGTCACCACTGACATGTCGGTCTACACCGACGAGATCTTCGGACCCGTGCTCACTGTGCTGCGGGTTCCGACGCTGGAGGCCGCGATCGACCTGATCAACGCCAATCCATACGGCAACGGCACAGCGGTGTTCACTTCCTCGGGTGAGGTGGCACGTACCTTCCAGCGGAAGGTCCACGTGGGCATGATCGGCATCAACGTGCCGGTCCCCGTCCCCATGGCCTTCCACTCCTTCGGGGGATGGAAGGACTCACTGTTCGGCGACCACCACATCCATGGTCCCGAAGGTGTGAGGTTCTACACGCAGGCCAAGGTGGTCACCACTCGGTGGCCGCACGTCAGCGAGGAATCCCTCGCCCAGCTGAACTTCCCGACGGCACAATGACGTCGGGTCATCACGGAAGAGACAGGAACACCATGAAGAGAATCAAGATCGTAGGCGCGCTCGTCGTCGTTGCAGGCCTGCTGGCCGCATGCAGTGGCACGGGCAGCGACAGCGGGACGTCGAGCTCCGCCAAGAAGGACTTCACCTACGCCGTGATCACCCACGGTGCTCCCGGCGACGCATTCTGGGACCGGGTCAAGTCCGGTGCCGAGGCAGCAGGCAAGGACTACGGGGTCAAGGTCCAGTACAGCTCGGACGCCGACCCGGCCAAGCAGTCGCAGCTCATCGACGGCGCCGTGGCCGACAAGGTCAACGGCATCGTCGTCTCGATGGCCAACCCGGACGGGCTGGAGGCCAGCGTCAAGAAGGCCGTTGCCGCGGGCATCCCGGTCATCACCATCAACTCTGGCGTCGACCAGTTCAAGGCGTTCGGTGCGATCACCCATGTCGGGCAGACCGAGACCATCGCCGGCGAGGCCGTCGGTGAGCGACTCAAGACAGAGGGTCTGAAGAACACGATCTGCGTCATCCAGGAGGCCGGCAACGTCGGGCTCGAGGAGCGTTGCAAGGCGGTCGCCAAGACCTTCGGCGGCAAGGTCGAGAACCTCCAGGTCGACGGTACGGACGACAACGCCGTGCAGGCGACCATCACGTCCAAGCTGCAGGCCGACAAGAGCATCGACGCCGTGCTGACGCTCGGTGGCCAGTACGCGATCGACGGCGTGGCCGCGGTCAAGGACTCGGGCAGCAAGGCCAAGGTGGCGACATTCGACCTCTCCGAGGACGTCATCAAGGACATCCAGGACGGCACGATCCTCTTCGCCGTCGACCAGCAGCCCTACGTCCAGGGCTTCATGGGTGTCACCGGTCTGTACCTGAAGTCGACCAACGGCAACGACATCGGTGGTGGGCAGCCGATCAACTCAGGCCCTGCCTTCATCACCAAGGAGAACGCCGCGGCGGTCGCGAAGTTCGCAGCAAACGGAACTCGCTGACACCAGCCGTGGGGCCCGGCCCGCCCGGGCCCCACGGCACCAGCCCCCAGCACGATCACCCTCACCACTGGAGCAGAACATGGCGACAGCCACCGCGGTCGACGAGCGTGTGAGCTCAACCTCGACCTTGACGCAACTGTTGAAACGGCCGGAGATCGGCGCCTTGGTCGCGGCCATCGTGATCTTCACCTTCTTCGCCGTCACGACCGACGTCTTCGCGACCCCCTCCGGAGCGAGCACGTGGCTGCGCGGTGCATCCACGATCGGCATCATGGCGGTCGCCGTGGCGTTGTTGATGATCGGCGGCGAGTTCGACCTCTCGGCCGGCGCAATGACCGGCTTCACCGGCCTGGTCGTCGGCGTGCTCACGACCGAGTACGGGCTCAACATCTGGGCGGCGATCCTCGTGTCGCTGGTCCTCGCCCTCGGCATCGGCGCCATCAACGGAATACTGGTCATGAAGACGGGGCTGCCGAGCTTCATCGTGACCCTCGGCACGTTCTTCGTCCTGCAGGGCATCGACCTCGCCGGCACCAAGGCCCTCATCGGCCAGGTCGCGATCCAGGGCATGTCGCGGGTGCCGTACTACGACCAGGCCAAGAAGGTCTTCGGCTCGTCGGTCGACATCTCCGGCGGGACGGTCTACGCCTCGGTGTTCTGGTGGATCGGCGTCACCGCCGTCGCTACCTGGATCCTGCTGCGCACCAAGACAGGCAACTGGATCTTCTCCGTCGGTGGAGCCCAGACCGCGGCCCGCCAGATCGGCGTCCCGGTGCTCAAGACCAAGGTCGGTCTCTTCATGACGACTGCTGGAGCGGGCTGGCTCGTCGGCATGCTCCTGCTCTTCACGACGTCGACGGTGCAGAGCAACACCGGCGTGGGCCAGGAGTTCATCTTCATCATCTGCGCCGTGGTGGGTGGGTGCCTGTTGACCGGCGGCTACGGTTCGGCCATCGGCGCGGCCCTCGGTGCGCTGATCTACGGCATGGTCAACCAGGGCATCGTCTACTCGGGCTGGGACAACAACTGGCTCAAGGCCTTCCTCGGAGTGATGCTCCTCGGAGCAGTGCTTCTCAATGAATTGGTTCGCAAGCGGGCGGAGACAGCAGGATGAAAGCCAAGAATCGTCCAGACACCTCCAAGACCGAGGTGGCATCGGGTGACGCTGTCGCCACGTCGCCCGTGACGTCAGTCGTCACACCGCCGCCTGTGGGCACCGCGATCATCGAGGTCCGTGACATCGGCAAGCGCTACGGCAACATCATTGCGCTGAGCGACGTCTCGACGTCGGTCCGCGCGGGTGAGGTCACCTGCGTGCTGGGCGACAACGGAGCGGGCAAGTCGACCTTCATCAAGATCCTCGCCGGGGCGCACCAGCACTCCGACGGCGAGCTGCTCATCGACGGCGTGCCGCAGCACCTTGCGAGCCCGCGTGCGGCGCTGGAGCTGGGTATCGCGACGGTCTACCAGGACCTCGCGGTCGTGCCCCTCATGCCGGTGTGGCGCAACTTCTTCCTCGGCAGCGAGATCACGAAGGGTGTCCGTCCGTTCAAGAAGCTCGACATCGACTTCATGAAGAGGACGTCCAAGGCCGAGCTCGCGGCCATGGGCATCGACCTGCGCGACGTCGAGCAGCCCATCGGCACGCTGTCCGGTGGTGAGCGGCAGTGCGTTGCGATCGCCCGCGCGGTCTACTTCGGTGCCCGCGTGCTGATCCTCGACGAGCCGACAGCCGCGCTGGGCGTCAAGCAGTCGGGTGTGGTTCTCAAGTACATCGCCAAGGCCCGCGACCGTGGTCTCGGCGTCGTGTTCATCACCCACAACCCGCACCACGCCTACCCGGTCGGCGACCGCTTCATGCTGCTTCGACGAGGCAAGAGCATGGGTGACTTCCCCAAGGCGGAGATGACGCTCGACGAGCTCACCTCGATGATGGCGGGCGGCAGCGAGCTCGACTCGATCGCGCGCGAGCTGGAGAAGACCATGGGGGCTGACTCCGCAGTGGCGCAGGAGATGAAGTCCGGTGTCGAGAAGTGAGCTCCTCCTCATCCTCGGCGCGAGAGCTTCGCGTCGGGATCGTGGGTCTCGGATGGATGGGGCAGGTGCACGCACGCGCCCTCAGCCGGCTCACCCAGCACTACACCGACAGCCCGCTGAGGCCACGGCTCGTCGCGGTGGCCGACACGGCCGATGACGACCGGGGGGCGAGGGCCGCCGATGCCTACGGGTTCGACCACCAGTTCACGGACTGGAAGGAGCTCGTGAGCCGCGACGACATCGACCTGGTGTGTGTCACTGGGCCCAACTTCATTCACCGTGACGTCGCGGTGGCCGCAGCCCGCGCGGGCAAGCACCTGTGGGTCGAGAAGCCAGCCGGTCGCAACGCGGCCGAGACGGCCGAGATCGTCGCCGCGGTGGAGGCGGCCGGTGTCCAGACTGCGGCCGGCTTCAACTACCGCAACGCACCGGCCGTCGAGCATGCCCGCGAGCTCATCGCTTCGGGCCGGCTCGGGGCGGTGGAGCACACCACGGTGCGGTTCATCTCCGACTACGCGGCCCATCCTGAGGGCGCTCTGTCGTGGCGATTCCTCAACGAGTTCGCCGGCAGCGGCGTGCTCGGCGACCTGGTCAGCCATGCTGCCGACCTCGTGCGCTTCGTCGTCGCCGACATCGACGAGCTCGTGGTCGACCGCGCGACCTTCATCGGTCAGCGTCCGCAGGCCGTGGGCGCGGCCTCGCACTTCTCCCGAGGGGGCGACGGGCCCCTGCTCGACGTCGAGAACGAGGACTACGTCGCCGCGCTCCTGCGCCTCGCCGACGGGTCGCGCGGCATGCTCGAGTCGAGCCGGGTCGCGGTGGGGGAGCAGTGCACCTACGGCATCGAGGTGCACGGCACGAAGGGATCGCTGTCGTGGGACTTCCGTCGCATGGGTGAGCTGCAGCTGTGCCTCGACCAGGACTTCCAGAACGCGTCGTACTCGACCTACTTCGTGAGCCCGGGCGATGGCGACCTGTCGGCCTTCCAGCCCGGCACCGGAATCGCCATGAGCTACGACGACCTCAAGGTCATCGAGGCGCGCCGGTTGGTCCAGTCGATCGTGGAGGGAAAGCCGCACGGGGCCACGATTCACGACGCGCTGGTCGCAGCCCGGACGGTCGACGCAATGATCGAGTCCTCCGACGAACGAAAGTGGGTCAGGTTGTGAGTCTCCGAGTAGGGGTCATCGGTGCCGGTGCGATGGGTGCCGACCACATCCGCACCATCGCCACGAGCATCCCGGCGGCACGCGTCGCCGAGGTCTACGACTTCGACGTCGATCGTGCCTATGCCATCGCACAGCCGGTCTTCGCCAATGTCGCAACATCCGCCGAGGCGCTGATTGACTCGTCCGCCGTCGATGCCGTGCTCATCTGCTCACCCGATGACACGCACGCCGCCCTCGTTCGGGCGTGCATCGCCGCTGGCAAGCACGTGCTGTGCGAGAAGCCGCTCGCAGTGACGGCCGACGACTCGATGTCGGTCGTGGAGGCCGAGGTCGCTGCGGGGCGCCAAATGGTGCAGCTGGGCTTCATGCGTCGCTACGACCCGGGTTACCGCGAGATGCGTAAAACTTTGAGAGACGGCCAGATCGGCACGGCGCGCCTGGTGCACTGCCTCCACCGCAATGTCTCGTCGCAGACAAGCTCGACCAGCGAGGGCATCGTCACGGGCTCGATGGTGCACGAGCTTGACATCGTCGGCTGGTTGCTCGACGACGAAGTGGACTCGATTCGCGTCGAGTCGCCTGTGGCGGAGGGTCTGCGCGACCCACAGCTCGCCACCATCTGGATGCGGTCGGGCGTCATCGTGTCGGCAGAGGTGTTCGTCAACGCCGCCTACGGCTACGACGTGCGGTGCGAGGTCGTGGGCACGTCCGGCACCGTCTCGCTCGTGCCCCCCACGCCGACCAGCATCCGCCGGGCCGGCATGGACGGGGTCCACGTCCGCGACGACTTCATCGGCCGGTTCGCCGACGCCTATCGTCTCGAGCTCGGTGCGTGGGCCGAGGACGCACTCAACGGCGTCGTGCATGGTCCGAGCGCATGGGACGGCTACGTCGCCAACGTCATCGCCGAGGCGGGCGTCGCCTCGCTGACGTCCGGTGTCCGCGAACCCGTCACCCTCGCGCCACGTCCCACCCTGTATTCCCCCATCGAGTACTCCTAGCCACCACCCCGCTGCCGAGCACCGAGATCAACGAAGGACGACATGACGCACGCACCCCTACGCATCGGGCTGATCGGAGCCGGACGCATCGGCGCCTCGCACGCCGCGGTGATGGCACGGCGGGTGCCCGAAGTCGACCTCGTCGCGGTGGTCGATGCCCGCCCGGGTGCGGCCGAGGCTGTGGCCGGGCCCCTCGGCGCGCGGACGGAGCCATCGCCCGAGGCGCTGTTCGCCGCCGACGACATCGACGCGGTGGTCATCGCGGCCTCATCGACTGCACACACCGAGCTGATCGTGGCGGCTGCGGAAGCGGGCAAGCACGTCTTCTGCGAGAAGCCGGCCGGCATGAGCCTCGAGGAGATCGATCGGGGGAGGGCAGCCACAGCCAAGGCGGGCGTCGCCTTCCAGGTGGGGTTCAACCGACGTTTCGCTGCTGATTTCCGGGCTGCCCGCGACGCCATCACCGCGGGCCGAATCGGCGAGGTGCAGCTCATGCGTTCACTCACGCGTGACCCCGGAACCGGTCCTGCCGACCCCGCGGCCGTCCCGGCGTGGACGATCTTCACGCAGACACTGATCCACGACTTCGACTCCCTGAACTGGCTCAACCCGGGAGCGCGGGCAGTCGACGTCATGGCGACGGCCGACGCGCTCATCCGCCCGGACTTCCGCGACGCGGGTCTGCTCGACACCGCGATCGTCGTGATCCGTTACGACAACGGTGCGATCGCCACCGCCGAGGCGAGCTTCGCGGCCGCCTACGGCTACGACGTGCGAGGAGAGGTCTTCGGCTCGGCTGGCATGGTCACCGCCGGCGACGGATCGTCGACGTCGATGCGCCTGTTCGACGTCGAGGGCCGCACTGCGGCCACCGCGAGGGGAGATGTGGAGCTGATGGTCGACGCCTACACCGGTGAGTTCGTCGAATTTGCGAACGCCGTGCGCGAGGGCCGCCCACCGTCGGTGACGGGCGACGACGCGAGAGCCGCCTTCGCCATCGCGCAGGCATGCATCGAGTCGATGCAGACGGGCTTGCGCGTTCGAGTCGACCAGGGACCCACCTCATGAGCTTCACCCTTGCCGTGTGCGCGGAGATGGTCTTCACAGACCTCCCTCTTCTCGAGAGGGTGCAGCGCATCCACGAGGCCGGGTTCGCGGTCGAGATCTGGGACTGGACGAACAAGGACGCTGCCGCGCTCGCCGCGACCGGGGCGACCTTCACCTCGATGACTGGCTACCTGTCGGGCGACCTGACGACGGACGACGGCGCCGAATCCCTCCTGCGCACGGCTGAGCAGTCGATCCCGTTCGCGCAGGCCATCCACTGCCCGTCGCTCAACCTGCACGGCACCGGGCTGGGCGAGGGGGGCCTGCCGGTGAGGCCCGTCGAGGTCGTGACCGGCGCGATGTGGCTCGCCGCCGAGCGCACCCTGTCTCGCGTCGCCGAGCTGGGTGAGCGTCACGGGGTCACCTTCGTGCTCGAGAACCTGAACACCGAGGTCGACCACCCCGGGACACCCTTCGCGAGGGCCGACGACACCTTGGCGCTGGTCAGCGCGGTCGCCAGCCCGCACCTGCGGATGAACCTCGACCTCTATCACGCCCAGATCGGCGAGGGTAATCTCGTCGACCTGATCAGGCGGTCTGCGCCGCACCTGGGCGAGGTGCAGGTCGCCGACGTCCCCGGACGTTGCGAGCCCGGCACAGGGGAGGTCAGCTGGCCGTTCGTCGCGCGGGCTCTCGCCGACACCGGCTACGACGGAGTGGTTGCCATGGAGGCATTCGCGAGCGGTGACTCCGACCTGGCACTCGCGCGGTTCCGCGACGCATTCACGCTCGGACCCGGCACCCATGAGGACCGGTGAAGGCACGCTCAGAACGGCTTCGGGCCGCCGACTGCAGTCTCGACGACTTCGTCGAGGTCGTCGAGGTGACGACCGACCTGCGTGACTTCCCGCACGCGAGTGACGTCGTCGAGGGGGTGCTGGTCTACGAATCGCCCGACCTCCGTGCGGCGGCCGCGTCGCCCGCGGGACGCGACGACGTCGAGGCAGAGCTGGTGCGCGCCCTGACCGAAGGGCCAGGGCTCGTGGTGCTGAGAGGAGCCTTCGACGACACGTCCGTGGTCGACCGCGTGACCGTGACGTTCGACGCGATGATCGCCGACCAGCGAGCAGACGGGACGACCCCAGGCGACCACTTCGCGAAGCCGGGCGCCAATGACCGCGTCTGGAACGCCCTCGAGAAGCTTGCCGTGCGCGACCCCGACGCCTTCGTCGACTACTACGCCAACGACATGATCGCCCTGGTGTCGACCGCCTGGCTCGGTCCGGCCTACCAGGTGACGTCGCAGGTCAACGTGGTCCGCCCCGGAGGGGTTGCACAAGACCCGCACCGCGACTACCACCTCGGGTTCCTTGACGACAAGGACGTCGAGCGATACCCCTTGCACGTCCACCTGCTCTCACCCGTGCTGACGTTGCAGGGAGCTGTCGCCCATTCCGACATGCCGGTCGAGAGCGGCCCGACGATGTACCTGCCCCACTCGCACAAGTACGTCCCGGGCTACCTCGCGTGGCGGCGACCAGACTTCCGGCAGTACTTCGCCGAGCACCACGTCCAGCTGCCGCTGTCCAAGGGCGACGCCGCATTCTTCAACCCCGCACTGTTCCACTGCGCAGGGTCCAACGTCTCGGCCGATGTGAAGCGCATGGCCAACCTCCTGCAGGTCTCGTCGGCGTTCGGACGGGCGATGGAGACAGTCGACCGGGCCGGGGTGTCGCTGTCGATCTACCCCGCGCTGGTGGCCCGCAAGGCCGCCGGCGCCGGGCAGGCGATCCTGGACAACGCCATCGCCGCTGCTGCCGAGGGCTACCCCTTCCCGACCAACCTCGACCTCGACCAGCCGGTCGGCGGCATGACCCCCGTGTCGCAGGCCGCCCTCGTGCACCAGGCGCTCGACGAGGGCTGGCAGCCCTCGCAGCTCGTCGCTGCCGTCGACGCCTACGTCGCTCGCCGTCTTACAGGACACGGATGACATCGAACATCTGTCACGCTGTCAGCGAACAGCCGTGTTTTAGCGTGTGTTCGTGCCGCCGGACGTCTAAGTTTGACCACGTGAACACCTCTGACACCCCCAGCCCCATGTCGCCGAAGATGGCCGGCGAGGCCGGCCCCTCGGATCTCGACGGACACATCTACCAGCGGCTCCTGAAGGAGCGCATCGTGTTCCTCGGCTCCGAGGTGCGCGACTCCAACTCCAACGCGATCTGCGCCCAGATGCTGCTCCTCAATGCCGAGGACCCCAAGGCCGACATCTTCCTCTACATCAACTCTCCGGGTGGCTCCGTCGACTCCGGCATGGCCATCTACGACACGATGCAGTTCATCTCCAACGACGTCGCAACCTTCGGTATGGGGCTCGCGGCCTCGATGGGGCAGTTCCTCCTTGCCGCCGGCACCGCGGGCAAGCGGTATGCCCTGCCGCATGCGCGGATCATGATGCACCAGCCGTCGGGCGGTATCGGCGGTTCGGCCTCCGACATCAAGATCCAGGCCCAGCAGAGCGTCCTTCTCAAGAAGCAGCTCAATGAGCTGCAGTCGCTCCACAGCGGGCAGACCGTCGAGCAGATCGAGCTCGACTCCGACCGCGATCGGTGGTTCACGCCGTCGCAAGCCAAGGAGTACGGACTCATCGATCACGTCGTCGCAAACGCAGGAGACCTCACATGAGCTACTACATCCCGCAGTGGGAAGAGCGCACGTCCTACGGATTTCGTCGTATCGACCCCTACACCAAGCTGTTCGAGGACCGCATCATCATGCTCGGTACCCCGATCAGCGATGACGTCGCCAACGCGGTCATGGCTCAGCTCATGTCGCTCCAGGCGATGGATCCCGACCGCGACATCAGCATCTACATCAACAGCCCTGGTGGCTCGTTCACGGCGCTGACGGCGATCTACGACACGATTCGCTACATCAAGCCCGACGTGCAGACGTTGTGCCTGGGTCAGGCTGCCTCGGCGGCCGCGATTCTGCTCGCCGC
>NZ_JACMOM010000219.1 GCF_014378035.1 Aeromicrobium sp.
AAGATGGGCCCGGAGTACACCGAGCTGATGAAGCTCGTCAAGGGTGAGGGCCTGCACACGGTGTGTCAGGAAGCTGGCTGCCCGAACATCTTCGAGTGCTGGGAAGACCGCGAGGCCACGTTCCTCATCGGTGGCGAGCAGTGCACCCGCCGTTGCGACTTCTGCCAGATCGACACCGGCAAGCCTGACCCGATCGACCGCGACGAGCCCCGTCGTGTTGCCGAGTCGGTACAGAAGATGGAGCTTCGTTATGCGACCATCACCGGCGTCGCCCGCGACGACGTCCCCGACGGCGGTGCCTGGCTGTACGCCGAGACTGTGCGCAAGATCCACGAGCTCAACCCGGGCACGGGCGTCGAGAACCTCATCCCCGACTTCAACGGCATCCCCGAGCTGCTCGAGCAGGTCTTCGACTCCAAGCCCGAGGTGCTGGCCCACAACGTCGAGACCGTGCCCCGCATCTTCAAACGCATCCGCCCGGCGTTCCGCTACGACCGTTCGCTGGACGTCATCACGCAGGCCCGCGACTACGGCCTGATCACCAAGTCCAACCTGATCCTGGGCATGGGCGAGACCCGCGACGAGGTCTCCCAGGCGCTGCGCGACCTGTACGGAGCGGGCTGCGACCTCATCACGATCACGCAATACCTTCGCCCATCGGTTCGCCACCACCCGGTCGAACGATGGGTCAAGCCCGAGGAATTCGTCGAGCTCAAGGCCGAGGCAGACGAGATCGGCTTCGCCGGCGTCATGTCGGGGCCGCTGGTTCGCTCGTCCTATCGCGCCGGCAGTCTCTACAAGCAGGCCATGTCCGAGCGCGAAGGCGCATCCGTCACCGAGTGACGAGCGCCGTAGACTGCCACCATGTCCAACGCCACTCCTGAGCCTGCCAAGGGCCGCCTCGGCCAGATGCGCCAGGCCTACTCGATCACCAAGCGCAGCGACCGCAACATCGGGTTGATCCTGCTGCTGACCTTCCTCATCGTCGGTGGCGCGTTCGCCGCGCTGGGTCTGGTCTTCTTCAACGGCACGTTCGGGCTCATCATCTCGATCGTGCTCGGTGTGCTCACCGGCTTCCTCGGTGTGCTCATCGTCTTCGGACGTCGTGCGGAGAAGGCCGCTTACGCGCAGGTCGAAGGGCAGGTCGGCGCTGCCGCCGGTGCCCTGCAGATGCTCCGCAAGGGCTGGGACCTCAAGCCTGCCGTGGCGTTCACCAAGAATCAGGACGTCGTGCACCGCGTCATCGGCCGTCCGGGAGTCATCCTGGTCGGCGAGGGCAACCCCTCACGGGTGCGCAACCTGCTCGCCGCCGAGCGCAAGAAGCACGCCCGCATCGCTGGCGACGAGGTGCCCATCATCGACATCATCGTCGGCAGCGGTGAGGGCGAGGACAAGCTCACCAAGCTGATCAAGCACATCCAGAAGCTGCCCAAGAAGATCAAGCCCGCGCAGATGACAGGAGTGCTCTACAAGCTCAAGGCACTCGATGCGATGCGCCCTGCCGCGCCCATGCCTCGTGGGCCCGTGCCCACGAGCATGAAGGGCTCGCGCAAGGCAATGCGCGGCTGACCGACTGCCTCACCTCTGGTGACGCAGGGCTAGACGCGGATGACGCGCGACCGAGCAGCGAGGTCGTGCAGGCCGCGGCGGTCCTTCGTCATCACGAGCGCCGGAATGACCGGGACCATCAGCAGGGTGCGAAGAACAGCCCTCGGCAGGCCGATCGGGTTGCCGTCGGGTCCCTCTACCTTGAGGCTGAAGAGCCGCTTGCCGATCGAGAAGCCCAGCAGCCCCGTCAGCACGGCGACCTCGACCACGGAGAACCCCGTGATGATGAGGTTCTGCCGGACGTTCTCCGGCGGATAGCTGACGCCCGCCACTGCCGCCGCGCTGAGCGAAGCGATGAGCCAGTCGACCACGAGCGCCCCGAAGCGTCGTCCCAGCGATACGTTGTCCACGCTCGGGAGCCTACCGACGATCATCGACTGGGCACTCCGGGCGGCTACCGTCGCCACTTGTAACATGCTGGAAACAAACCAGTGACGGTCAAGAAACTGCCTGCCCCTAGCGTCAGAGATACGGTGCACGAAAGCACTTACCTGCCGTATCGACATCAAGGGCCGCGTTGCGCGGTCAAGGAGGACTCATGTTCGGCAACGCCGACGAGCTGTTCAAGTTCATCAAGGACGAAGGTGTTGAGTACCTCGACGTCCGCTTCACAGATCTTCCCGGAATCCAGCAGCAGGTCACACTGCCCGCGTCGACTTTCGACGCCGCGATGGTCGAGAGCGGCGTGGCGTTCGACGGCTCATCGATCCGCGGCTTCCAGACCATCGACCAGTCCGACATGGTGCTCTTCCCGGACATCAAGACCGCCTACGTCGACCCCTTCAAGCGGCGCAAGACCATCGCGATGGACTTCTTCGTCCACGACCCGATCACCGGCGAGGCGTACTCGCGCGATCCGCGCAACATCGCTCGCAAGGCTGAGGCCTACCTGGCCACCACCGGCATCGGCGACACCGCGTACTTCGCTCCCGAAGCAGAGTTCTACATCTTCGACCGGGTCAACTACGGCACCAGCGCCAACAAGTCCTTCTATGAGATCACCTCATCTGAGGCCGCGTGGTCCACGGGTGACGACATCGGCGACAACCGTGGCTACCAGGTTCGCTACAAAGGCGGCTACTTCCCGGTCGCACCAACCGACCAGACCGCTGACCTGCGCAACGACATGATGACAAACCTCACGGATGTCGGGCTTACCCTCGAACGCGGCCACCATGAGGTCGGCACCGGCGGGCAGGCTGAGATCAACTACCGGTTCGACACGCTGCTCAAGGCAGCCGACGACGTCATGAAGTTCAAGTACATCGTCCGCAACACAGCGTGGGCCAACGACAAGACCGTCACCTTCATGCCCAAGCCGATCTTCGGCGACAACGGCTCGGGCATGCACGTCCACCAGTCCATCTGGAACGACGGCAAGCCGCTGTTCTACGACGAGTCGGGCTATGGCGGACTGTCAGAGCTCGCTCGCCACTACATCGGCGGCATCCTCAAGCATGCCCCGTCGCTGCTTGCGTTCACGAACCCCTCGGTCAACAGCTACCACCGCTTGGTGCCCGGCTTCGAGGCTCCCATCGCGCTGGTCTACTCGGCCCGCAACCGGTCCGCCTGCGTCCGCATCCCCATCACCGGGTCGAACCCCAAGGCCAAGCGCATCGAGTTCCGTTGCCCCGATCCGTCGGCCAACCCGTACCTCGCGTTCTCCGCGTTGCTGCTGGCCGGGCTCGACGGCATCAAGAACAAGATCGAGCCGCCGGCCCCGATCGACAAGAACATCTACGAGCTGCCGCCGGAGGAGTACGAAGCCATCAACATGGTGCCGACGTCGCTCGACGCGGTGCTCGACTCGCTCGAGGCCGACCACGAGTTCCTCACCGCTGGCGACGTGTTCACGCCCGACCTCATCGAGACGTGGATCGAATACAAGCGCACCGAAGAGATCCTGCCCGTGCAGCTGCGGCCGCACCCGCACGAGTTCGAGCTCTACTACGACATTTAGACCTTGACGTAGACCGGAAACGGCCCCTGACCTGCGGAAACGCAGGATCGGGGGCCGTTTTCGTTGGCCTGAAATAGCCCAGATTCCGCAGGGATTCCGCAGGAGATTCGATCCACGCGCTGCTCGAGCCAGGCGCGGCGACATCCGCACTCCCTTCACACGGTTCTCAAGGGCAAGAAGGACTGGCGAACTTGCGGTGGGCTGAGCCCGGC
>NZ_JACMOM010000220.1 GCF_014378035.1 Aeromicrobium sp.
CCTGTCCCCCGCGGTGTGGGGCCACGGACTCGCTTCCGAGGTGGCTGTCGCCGCCGTGGAGGCCGCACAAGCAGCAGATCTGACGCTTCCCGTCGTCGCCCGGGTGTTGTCGACCAACCCGGCTTCCTCGAGGGTGGCGGCCAATGCGGGACTGACGCTGCGATGGCGCGGCAGGCCCACAGAGGGTCCGAAGCGGCTGATCCACGCCGACCGTGATCTCGAGCCCGAGCTGCTCAAGGCGCTTATCGCGCTCTGAGCAGACCGGCCAGCGTCAGTGGCCCGCTTCGTGCCAGGTGCGGCCGATGCCGACCGAGACGTCGAGTGGCACCGAGAGCTGAGCCGCCGAGCCCATCTGGGCGCGTACGAGCGCTTCGACGGCCTCCTTCTCCCCCGACGCCACCTCGAGCACGAGCTCATCGTGCACCTGCAGGAGCATGCGCGACGTGAGCCCTGCCCCGTCGAGAGCGCGTTCGACGCCGAGCATCGCGACCTTGATGATGTCAGCGGCCGACCCCTGGATGGGCGCGTTGAGCGCCATGCGCTCTGCCATCTCGCGGCGTTGCCGGTTGTCGCTCTGCAGGTCGGGCAGGTAACGACGACGGCCCATGATCGTCTCGGTGAAGCCGGTCTGCCTCGCCTCGTCGACGAGACCCCGGAGGTAGTCGCGCACCCCACCGAACCGCTGGAAGTAGTCGTCCATGAGCCCTTGCGCCTCCCCCGTGGAGATGCTGAGCTGCTGGCTGAGGCCGTAGGAGGACAACCCGTAGGCCAGACCGTAGTTCATCGCCTTGATACGAGCGCGCAGCTCGGTGCCGATCTCCTCGGGCTTCTTGCTGAAGACCTTGGCTGCCATGACGGTGTGGAAGTCCTCGCCGGACTTGAACGCCGCTATCAGGTCGGCATCTTCTGACAGGTGCGCCATGATGCGCATCTCGATCTGGCTGTAGTCGGCGGTCAGGAGCGTGTCGAACCCGTCGCCGACACAGAACGCTTCGCGGATGCGGCGACCCGAGGCGGTGCGGATGGGGATGTTCTGCAGGTTGGGGTCGTTCGAGCTGAGGCGACCCGTTGCGGCGATGGTCTGCGCGTAGGTCGTGTGGATGCGCCCGTCGTCGGAGATGGACTTGCGCAGCCCCTCGACGGTCTGCCTGAGCCGAGTGACGTCGCGGTGGTCGAGCAGGTGCTGCAGGAAGGGGTGCTCGGTCTTGGTGAACAGCTGCTGCAGCGCCTCGGCGTCGGTCGTCCAGCCCGTCTTGGTCTTCTTGGTCTTGGGCATGCCCAGCTCGTCGAACAGCACGACCTGCAGCTGCTTTGGCGAACCGAGGTTGATCTCCTTGCCACCGATCGCGGCGTACGCCTCGCTGGCTGCGTTCTGCGCTCGTGCAGCGAACTCCGACTCGAGCGTCACGAGGTGGTCGTCGTCGATCGCGATGCCGGTGCGTTCCATGCGCGCGAGCGTCGCCACGAGCGGCAGCTCGACGTCGGTGATGAGTGCCGTGCCGCCGGACTGCTCGACCTCCTCGTCGAGCACTGCCGCGAGGTCGAGCGTCGCGCGGGCTCGCAGCATGCCGGACTCGGCACCGAGGTCGTCGGTGTCGAGTGTCAGCTGGCCGGCGTTGTCGGACTCGTCACGCAGCTCACGCTTGAGGTAGCGGACCGAGAGGTCTCCGAGGTCGTAGGACCGCTGGTCGGGCCGCACGACATAAGCCGACAGCGCGGTGTCGGCGGCGACCCCGACGAGAGGCCAGCCCCGTGCGGCAAGTGCCAGCGAGGGCCCCTTGGCATCGTGCAACACCTTGGGCCGTGCGGCGTCGCCCAGCCAGGCGGCGATCGCGGCGTCGTCGTCGGGCGTGACGTCGTCGGTGCCGATCCACGCGGCGGCCTCGTCGGAGGCGACTGCCAGGGCGACCACGTCACCGGTGCCTCGACCCCACGACCCCTGGACGTGCAGCCCCAGTCGGAGGCCGGACGCTGACTGCTCGTCGAGCCACGACGTCACGGCGCCGGGCTCGAGCCTGACGCCCTCGAGGTCGAAGCCCTCGTCGGCCTGGGGCTCGACGTCACCGAAGGCCGTGAACAGCCGCTCGCGCAGGGCGTTGAACTCGAGCGAGTCGAACACCGTGTGGATGGCCTCGCGGTCCCACACCGTGTCGAAGGCGAGATCGGCGGGACCGGCCGGCAGGTCGAGGTCGCGGATCAGTGCGTTGATGCTGCGGTTGCGCAGGACGTCGCCGAGGTGCTCACGCAGCGACTCCCCTGCCTTGCCCGGGACGTTGCCCACGTCGGTGACGAGCGCTTCGAGCGTGCCGTACTGGTTGATCCACTTGGCGGCGGTCTTCGGCCCCACGCCCGGGACGCCGGGCAGGTTGTCACTCGTCTCACCGACCAGCGCCGCGATGTCGGGATAGTGCTCGGGCGTGACGGCGTACTTCTCCTCCACCGCGGCCGGCGTCATGCGGGCCAGGTCGGACACACCCTTGCGGGGGTACAGCACCGTGGTGTGGTCGGTGACGAGCTGCAACGCGTCGCGGTCGCCCGTGCAGATCAGGACGTCCATGCCGGCGGCCTCGGCCCGGGTGGCAAGGGTGCCGATGATGTCGTCGGCCTCGAAACCGTCCTTCTCGAACGTCTGGATGTGCATCGCGCCGAGGATCTCCTTGATCAGGGGGATCTGACCGGTGAACTCCGGCGGCGACTTGCTGCGGTTGCCCTTGTACTCGGCGTACTGCTCGAGGCGGAACGTCTGCCGCGACACGTCGAACGCGACCGCGACGTGGGTGGGCTTCTCGTCGCGCAGCACGTTGATGAGCATCGACGTGAAGCCGAACACCGCATTGGTGCTCTGGCCCGTCGTCGTCGAAAAGTTCTCGATCGGGAGGGCGAAGAAGGCACGGTAGGCGACCGAATGGCCGTCGATCAGCAGGAGGCGGTCCACCTGACCGACTCTAGCCGTCCGCTCGGACGTTCGACGAGGCGTGCCGCTCAGGCGCGGGGACGCACGGGGCGCGGGTCGCCCTGTCGGCGTCTGAGGGTGCGACGCACCGCGATGAGCTTGCCGGTGTCGCGTGAGTTCGTCGCCTTGGTGGTGAGCCTCGACCGCAGCTTGCTGGCCTGGATCGCCCGGAGCACCGCAATTTGGTTGAAGCCGATCTTGGTGAGGTAGCGGTGCGGCTCACGCGAGTGCACAGGGATGGCTGCCACCACGATCTCGCAGTTGTGCTCCTCGCCATACGTGGACGCGGCTGACAGGAGCGTCGAGGCCACCGATCGGCGGCGAAAGCGTGGAGAGACCTGGATCTCGGTGACCACCAGCACGCGGGTCAGGGTGATCGGCGTGAGAGTGGTGACGTCGCAGACCGTGGCCCCGATGATCTCACCGTCGACCAGAGCGATGATGATGCGCTTGTCGGGGCGGGCGAGGTTGAGCTCGAGCGCCGCGGCGGCCTCAGCGACGCCGGGCTTGCGCCACAGGGACTGCTGCGTGAAGGCTTCGGAGCCCTCGTCCAGACTTGCGCCGGCACACTCTGTCCAGAGCGTCACCAGCGCGCTCGCGTCCTCGCGCTCGGCGTCTCGAAGAACGATGTGCGGTCGGCTCGACATCTGTCGCTGATCTCCTGTCCGGGCGCTGCCTCGTGCTCGACGGTGCGGAAATGACACACTACGCGCTGGGCAGCGGCGTGAAGCTCGTGGAAGAGTTGTCCCGCAAGCATCGAGGGAGACGATACATGTTCGTCGGCATCGGCACCGCCACTAATGTGGCAACCGTGATCGCCGGCTCGGGCCTCGGCCTGCTGGTGGGCCACCGTCTCAGCCTGCGCGTTCGCTCGACCGTCACGTCTGCGCTCGGCCTGGTCACCTTGCTCATCGCCGCCCAGGCCGCCGTGCAGGTGTCGGACCCAGCGCTGACCGACGCTGTCGGCACGAGCGCGCCGGTGCTCATCGTGCTCGGCTCCCTCGTGATCGGCGGCATGCTCGGCTCGTGGGGCCGGCTCGAGGATCGGCTGGAGGCGTTCGGCGGATGGTTGCAGGCGCGGCTGACCCGAGGCGACGCCGACGAAGGTCGCGAACGGTTCATCGAGGGGTTCGTCATCAGCTCGCTGGTCTTCTGCATCGGCCCGCTCACGATCCTGGGGTCCATCAACGAAGGTCTGGGCAACGGGGCTGATCAGCTGCTCCTCAAGGCTGCCCTCGACGGCTTCGCCGCGCTCGCCTTCGCGGCCTCCTTCGGCATCGGTGTCATGGCCTCTGCGCTGTCGGTGGCCGTCATCCAGGGGTCACTCACCCTTCTTGGTGCGTTGCTCGGCTCGTTCCTGCCCGAGGCCCACCTGATTGCCCTGACAGCCACCGGCGGTCTCATCCTCATCGGGGTCGCGTTCCGCCTGCTCGAGCTGAAGGTCATCCCCGTGGCCGATCTCCTGCCCGCCCTCGTGGTCGCACCCGTCCTCTGCCAGATCGCGATAGCGCTCAATTGAGACAGACGTCCGAAGAACCGAAACCCAACTGTTACTTCCTGATGTCGAATGTGACGCCTGTGACTCCACCCAGTGGCTATAGTCCGAGGATCACTCGAACAAACCGTGCATCAGCCCGACAGGAGTCACGTGTGCGACTGCGACTAGCAGCCCTCCTCGCAACGGTGGTGGGAGTATTCATGCTTCTCACCCCAGGAGCGGCACTTGCCGAGACGACACCCACCCCGGCGGACAACCCGATCATCAAGGGCGCCAACATCACCGTCACGCTGCTCGACCTCAACGGCGGCAAAGGCGAACCAAAGCCGGTGCCAGGTGTCTCGCTGACGGTCCGGCAGGACAGCAAGACCGGAACCGAGCTCGGGACGCAAACCACCGACAGCAAGGGTCGCGTGAGCATCGCGATTCCGGGCAACGGCCGCTTCGTCGTGAATCTCGACCCCAAGACCCTCCCCAGCGGCGTCAAGCTCAGCGGCAAGGGTGAGACCACCAAGACCGTCCAGGTCAAGCTCGCCTCGTCCAACTTCGTGCAGTTCCAGATCGGCGCGGTCGTCGTCAAGGACGCGTCGTTCGGCAGTCAGGTCGTCGACGGCACGCGTGACGGGCTCAAGCGAGGACTGATCATCGCTCTCGCGGCGCTCGGACTCTCGCTGATCTTCGGCACCACCGGCCTCACCAACTTCGCGCACGGCGAGCTCATCACGTTCGGCGGCATCGCCACCTACATCTTCAACCGCGGCATGGGCTTCCCGGTGATCATCGCCGGCATCCTTGCGGTCGTCGCCTCAGCGGCGTTCGGCTACGCCCAGGATCGAGGTCTGTGGCGACCACTCCGCAACCGCGGCACAGGCCTGATCGCGATGATGATCGTGTCGATCGGTCTTGCGCTGCTGATGCGCAGCCTCTTCCAGTACGGATTCGGCGGCTCGACCCGGACGCTGACGGAGTACGTCACGCAGCCCCGCAACAGCTACGGCCCGGTCGACCTCTCGCACAAGGAGGTGGCGATCTTCGCAATCTCGATCATCACGATCGGCGTCGCCTGCGTCGCCCTGATGCGGACTCGTCTGGGCAAGGCCATGCGCGCCGTTTCGGACAACCCGGCGCTGTCCGCTTCGTCCGGTATGCGCGTCGACGGTGTCATCTCGTCGGTGTGGATCCTCGGCACAGCGCTGACCGGCTTGGCGGGCGTGCTGCTGGCCGTCCAGGACCAGGTCAACTTCCAGATGGGATTCAATCAGCTCCTGCTGGTCTTCGCCGGAGTCACGTTGGGCGGCCTCGGCACCATCTGGGGTGCGCTGATCGGGTCCCTGATCATCGGCTTGATGGTCGAGCTCGGGCCTGTGTTCGGCGTTCCGGCATCCATCAAGGAGGTCGGCGCGCTCGTGGTGCTGATCCTCATCCTCCTCATCAGGCCGCAGGGCATCCTCGGCAAAGCACAGCGGATCGGTTAGGGGCCCACCATGGATTTCGGAACCATCATCGACGCCGCCTTCTCGTCGGCCCTCGGCCCGCAGGCCATCGTCTTCGCGCTAGCCGCGATCGGCGTCAACGTCCACTTCGGCTACACCGGGCTCCTCAACTTCGGCCAGGCTGGTTTCATGTCGATCGCGGCCTTCGGTCTCGCGGTCAGTGTCGTGACCTGGGACCTGCCGTTCTGGCTCGGGCTCATCGTCGGCATCATCGCCGCGGTGCTGCTGGCGCTCGTGCTCGGTGTGCCCACGCTGCGACTGCGAGCCGACTACCTCGCGATCGCCACGATCGCCACGTCCGAGATCCTGAGGCTGATCTTCGGCGCCGTCGAGTTCAAGAACACCTTCGGCGGCTCGAACGGGCTCACCGGATTCGTCAGGCCGTATCAGAACCTCAACCCTTACAACAACGGTCTCAACCTCGGCTTCGTGTCGTTCAGTCGCAACGACCTGTGGTCCATCACGGTCGGCTGGTCGCTGGTCGCGATCTCCTGCCTCCTCGTGTGGTCCCTCATGCGCAGCCCCTGGGGACGCGTCCTCAAGTCGATCCGTGAGGACGAGGACGCCGTCCGTTCGTTGGGCAAGAACGTCTTCGCCTACAAGATGCAGGCGCTGATCCTCGGCGGAGTCTTCGGTGGCATCGCCGGCATCTTCCACATCCTGAAGCAGGGTTCGGCGGTCCCGACCGACTTCAACACGACCTTCACGTTCTACGCCTACGCGGCGCTGCTGATCGGTGGCGCGGCTCGCGTCCTCGGTCCGGTCGTCGGTTCGATGATCTTCTGGTTCCTCATCGCCGGCATCGGGTCGTTCTTCAGCGAAGCAACCAAGGGCGCCAACCCCGTCATCCCCGACTACATCATGACGTCCGACCAATCCAGCCTCATCCGCCTGATCCTGCTCGGACTGGGCCTCATGCTGCTGATGATCTTCCGACCACAGGGGATCTTCGGCGATCGAAGGGAGATCGCGATCGATGGCCGCTGAACTCAGTGACGCCCGTGCAGCACTCGCGGATGTACCCCACGAACCAGGGGCCCCCAAGCCCGACCCGATCCTCAAGGGCACCAACATCACCCGCACGTTTGGTGGTCTCAAGGCCGTCGACGTCGGCAGGATCGAGATCCAGCGCGGCGTCATCACCGCCTTGATCGGGCCCAACGGGGCGGGCAAGACCACCTTGTTCAACCTGCTCACGGGGTTCGACGAGCCCGACGGCGGAGAGTGGTCGTTCAACGGCAAGCCTCTCGCCAAGGTCCCGGCCTTCAAGGTCGCGCGTCGTGGCATGGTGCGCACATTCCAGCTCACCAAGGTGCTCGCCAAGCTGACGGTCATCGAGAACATGCGCCTCGGAGCAACCGGTCAGCGCGGCGAGAAGTTCTTCTCTGCGGTCTTCAAGTCGTTGTGGAGCGCTCAGGAGGACTCGAACACCACGCGCGCGGACGCACTGCTCGAACGGTTCAAGCTCGACGCCAAGCGCGAGGACTTCGCTGGCTCACTGTCCGGTGGTCAGCGCAAGCTGCTCGAGATGGCTCGCGCCCTCATGGTCGACCCCGAGCTGATCATGCTCGACGAGCCCATGGCCGGCGTCAACCCTGCCCTCAAGCAGTCGCTGCTCGAACACGTGAAGTCGTTGCGCGACGAGGGCCGAACGGTGTTGTTCGTCGAGCACGACATGGACATGGTCCGCGACATCTCTGACTGGGTCATCGTCATGGCCCAGGGGCAGATCGTCGCGGAGGGCACGCCGCAGTCCGTCATGGCCGACACGGCCGTCATCGACGCCTACCTCGGCGCGCATCACGACACCGACATCACCGAGCTCGACATCCAGGAGCTCGATCACGCGGCCGAGGCTGAGCCCGACGAAGAGGCAAAATCATGACCGAGACCAGTCAGACGTCCGAGCGCGACAAGCACCTCGCCAACGCCGACGATGCGGTGCTGCGCGCCGACAACCTGATCGCCGGCTACCTGCCCGGCGTCAACATCCTCAACGGTGCCGACCTCTACTGCAACCCGGGCGAGCTCGTTGCCATCATCGGGCCCAACGGCGCGGGAAAATCGACGCTGCTGAAGGCGCTCTTCGGCCTGGTGAAGGTTCACACCGGGTCTGTCCGGCTCAAGGGCGATGACATCACCAACCAGCGCGCCGACCAGCTGGTGTCGAAGGGCATCGGCTTCGTGCCGCAGAACAACAATGTGTTCCCCAGCCTGACGATCGAGGAGAATCTCGAGATGGGGTGCTACCAGGACCCCAAGCGGTTCCAGGAGCGCTTCGGCTTCGTCACCGACCTCTTCCCGCGGCTCGGTGAGCGCCGCAAGCAGCGAGCCGGGCAGCTGTCCGGCGGCGAGCGTCAGATGGTCGCCATGGGGCGCGCCCTGATGATGGACCCCTCCGTGCTGCTGCTCGACGAACCGTCGGCCGGGCTGTCCCCCGTGCTGCAGGACGAGGTCTTTGTGCAGACGCGCAACATCAACAAGGCTGGCGTCTCGGTCATCATGGTGGAGCAGAATGCCCGCCGCTGCCTGCAGATCTGCGACCGCGGATACGTGCTCGACCATGGCACCAATGCCTACTCCGGCACCGGCAAGTCCTTGGGCAACGACCCCAAGGTCATCGAGCTCTACCTCGGCACCCTCGGCCAGCAACCCGACTAACCGGTCGCGAGTCACTCAGGACCAGTGACCGCCCCCAAATCTGCCGGGGTGCTGCGGCTAGCGCCCTTCGGGGCCATCGACACAACACGGGACCCGTCCGCCCGGTCCTAGTCCTGAGTGACTCCCCGACGGTCCTGAGTGACTCGCGAGCGTGGCGCTGGTGGGGGTGGGGGGCGGTGGGGAAACGGAGGGCCCCGGTGCCGAAGCACCGGGGCCCTCTGGGCTCAGCTGATCAGATCAGCGTCGTCCGTGACTCAGATCGTGCCGCTGATGTAGTCAACAGGAGCGATCTTGTTCTTGCCGTCGTACTGGTAGATGCCGATCGAGGCGGCCGTCGGGCTGCCCGTCTTGCCGAGCTCGATCGGACCGGAGACACCGTCGTAGTCGATGTCAGCGCTCTTGTCCTTCTTGAGCAGCGCTGCGCACTTCTCGAACGAGTCGCACTTCTCGCCACCCTTGGTGATGTTCGGGATCTCCTTGGCGATGGCCACACCTGCATCATCACCGGCAGCGATCGCGGCAAGTGAGGACACGACGGTCGCGTCGTAGGACTCCGCCGAGTAGGCGTAGTCCTTCAGCTTCGGGTTGACCGTCGCGAGACGCGTCTTGAAGTCGGCGCCCGCCTTTGCTCCGGGGATGGTGCCCTTCGTGCCCTTGAGCGTGCCGTCCGGAAGCGAAGCAGCGTCGCCCTTGCCGTAGTTGGCCGTGTTTCCGTCGACGAAGTACGTCGGGACGTCTTGCGGGCCAGCTCCTGCCTGGACGAGCTTCGGGATGACCGTGGTGGTCTCCTCGAAGGCAATCAGCAAGACTGCGTCAGCCTTGGCGTCGGCGATCTGGGTGATCTGGCTGTCACCAGGCCCGTTCTTCTCGCTGTAGAGAACCGAGACGGCCACCTTGGAGCCCGCGGCCTTGAGGTTCTTGGTGACTTCCTTCGCGAGGGTCTCACCGTAGGCGTCCTGGCGGGCCAGGATGGCGACGTTCTGACGTCCGTCCTCGATCAGGAGGTTGGCGAGAACGGCACCCTGGAGGACGTCGGACGGCGCCGTACGGAAGTAGAGGTCGGGCTTGGAATAGTCGCCCTCATCGAAAGAGGTCGACGTGTTGGCCGGTGAGAACTCGACGGTGCCGGCCGACATGATCTTGTCGATGACCGTCAGCGAGACGCCCGAGGACGCAGCACCAACGATGACGTCGGACTTGGCCTTGAGCAGCTTGTCTGCCTCAGCCGGGGCGATGCCCGAGTCGGTGTCGCCCGAGTCGCCCTTGACGCCAACGACGTCCTTGCCGAGCACGCCGCCGGCGGCATTGATGTCCTTGATGGCCAGGTCGACGCCAGCAAACTCCGGAGGGCCGAGGAACGCGAGGCTACCGGTCTGCGGAAGGAGCTGGCCGATGGTCAGGGTGCCGTCGCCCTTGGTGGCGCCGCCATCCTTCTTGGCACTGCTTCCGCTGTCACTGCCGCCGCCACAGGCAGCGAGCACGAGCGCGCCTGCGGCTGCAACGGCAGCCAGGCGAATCGTTGTGGTACTGCGTTTCATCAATCCTCCGGATATGTAGAAAGCCCATGGTCCGCGCCAGGGAGCGTTTACGTAGGTCCGAATCTAGTCTTCCGAGGGGTCATTTGTGGCGAGGACGTCTACACGGCAGGCAACGTAGCCAAGTTGTAACCAAGGAAATGCTGAGACGGTCGAACCGTGCTCACAGGTTCGTGTCGCCGAGGCCCGGACCGTGGTCGACAACACCTTGCGCAACCTGCTGCATCGTCAGCCTGAGATCCATCGCGGTGCGCTGGATCCAGCGGAATGCCTCAGGTTCACTGATGGTCAGAGCCTCCTGCAGCAAGCCCTTCGCACGCTCGACAACCTTGCGCGCCGCCAGCTGCCCGCTGAGGTTGTCGACCTCCCGCTCGAGCGCGGCGATCTCGGTGAAACGGCTCATCGCCATCTCGATGGCCGGCAGCAGGTCGGACTTCGTGAACGGCTTCACGAGGTAGGCCATCGCGCCGGAGTCACGGGCACGCTCGACCAGCTCGCGCTGACTGAAGGCCGTCAGCATCACGACCGGGGCGATGCGAGCCTCGGCTATCTGGGCGGCCGCGGCGATGCCGTCAAGCTTCGGCATCTTGACGTCCATCACGACCAGGTCGGGCCGGTGCCGAACCGCGAGCTCGACTGCGGCCTCTCCGTCGCCCGCCTGACCGACGACGTCAAAGCCCTCCTCGGCGAGCATCTCGGCCAGGTCGAGCCTGATGAGTGCCTCGTCCTCGGCGATCACGACACGTCGCGCCACGGGCTGAGGCGATGGGGATGGGGAGTCGCTCACATGAGAAGGTTATCCGGCACAGGATGTCGTGACACGAGCGGCTGACGCGGTGCGCGCCGGGTTGGCGGAATGGTAGACGCGACGGTCTCAAAAACCGTTGTCCGCAAGGGCGTGCGGGTTCGAGTCCCGCACCCGGCACTGGAACGAGAGCAGATAGGGGCCACTGCCGACAAGGCGAGCTTCTGAAGCGTCGGCCGGAGGCGACCGTGTCGGCCTTCCGGCCCACGGGAGGCATCCTTGGCGGTCAGCATGGGTTCACCGTGATGCTGATCTTGGACGCTGACCCACCGCCCCCGGGTCAATCTGCGGTCTTGGCATCCTCGTAGCCCGGCGCGACCTTGTTGATGGCGTCGCCCATGTTGTGGATGCGCAGCGCGTTCGTCGAGCCGGGGATGCCCGGAGGGCTCCCCGCGACGATGACGACCTGCTGGCCCAGGCTGCAACGTTCGATCTCCAGCAGTGCCTTGTCGACCTGCAGCACCATGTCGTCGGTGTGCTTGACCTCCGGCACGGTGAAGGTCTCGATGCCCCAGCTCATGGCCAGCTGGCGGCGGACGATCGGGTCGGGCGTGAACGCGATGACGGGCACGTGTGACCGGTAGCGCGTCATGCGCCGGGCCGAGTCGCCGCTGGTGGTGAACGCGACGACGAACCGCGCGTCGATCGCCTCGGCGACGTCGGAAGCTGCGCGGCAGATGATGCCGCTCTTGGTCTTGGCGCGCCAGGTGAACGCCGCCATGCGAGGCAGCCCGTGATCTTCGGTCGACTCGACGATGCGGGCCATGGTGTGGACCGTGTGGATCGGGTACTCCCCCACGCTCGTCTCTCCGGACAGCATCACCGCGTCGGCGCCGTCGAGCACCGCGTTGGCGACGTCGGACGCCTCGGCGCGTGTCGGGCGGGGAGCCGAGATCATCGACTCGAGCATCTGGGTAGCGACGATGACGGGCTTGGCGTTGCGTCGGGCCATCTCGACGATGAGCTTCTGGACGATCGGCACGTCCTCGAGCGGCAGCTCGACGCCGAGGTCGCCACGCGCGACCATGACGCCGTCGAAGGCGTCCATGATGCCGTCGAGGTTGTCGACGGCCTGCGGCTTCTCGATCTTGGCGATGACGGGGCGCACCACGCCCTCCTCGTCCATGATCTTGCGGACGTCGTCGTAGTCGTCGGCAGACCGCACGAACGAGAGGGCGATGAAGTCGACGCCGAGACGCAGCGCGAAACGCAGGTCGTCGATGTCCTTCTCGCTCATGGCCGGCACGCTGACCATGACACCAGGCAGGTTGATGCCCTTGTTGTTGCTGACCGGTCCGCTGGTCTCGACCATCGTCAGGACCTCGGTGGCGTTGACCTCGGTGGCGCGAAGGCGCATCCGGCCGTCGTCGATCAGGATCTCATCGCCGGGGGTGACGTCGCCGGGCAAGCCCTTGTAGGTCGTGGAGCAGCGGTTGACGTCGCCGAGGATGTCGTCGGTCGTGATGGTGAACATCGACCCGACCTCGAGATGTACCGGCCCGTCGGCGAACCGGCCGAGCCTGATCTTGGGGCCTTGCAGGTCGGCGAGCGTGGCGATGGCCTTGCCGGTCTTCTCCGCGGCCTCGAGCACCCACTCGTAGTTCTGTCGGTGGTCGGCCTGCTCACCGTGACTCATGTTGAGCCGTGCGACGTCCATGCCGGCCTCGGCCAGCTGGAGGATCTTGTGGGCATTGCCGACCGCTGGGCCGAGGGTGCAGACGATCTTTGCTCTTCTCACTCCACGACCCTAATCCAGTGACCCCGCTACCGGCGAGTCACTTATGTGGTTTGGGGCAACAAATAAACGTCACACGGTGAGAGGACGTGCGGTGGGCAGGATCGGAGCAGGCAAGTTGGTCGAGCCTGACAAGTACGCATCAACCCCGGCCGCCGCCGAACGACCCTCGGCGATGGCCCAGACGATCAACGACTGTCCCCTGCCAGCGTCTCCCGCGACGAACACACCGTCGACGCTGGACATGTATCGCTCGTCGCGCTTGACGTTGCCACGCTCGTCGAGCTCGACGCCCAGCTGGTCGACCAGCCCCTCCTTCTCGGGGCCGGTGAAACCCATCGCGAAGAGCACGAGCTGCGCCGGGATGATCTTCTCCGAACCCTCGACCTCGGTGAGCCTGCCGTCGATGAACTCAACCTCGACGAGGCTCAGCCCACTCACGTGACCATCGTCATCGCCGAGGAACTCCTTGGTCGAGACCGAGTAGACCCGGTCGCCGGCCTCCTCGTGCGCGGAGGACACGCGATAGATCATCGGGTAGGTCGGCCAGGGCTGGGTGTCGGGACGGTCGCCCCCGGGGTTGGGCAGGATCTCCAGCTGGGTGATCGACTTCGCACCCTGGCGGATCGAGGTACCCAGGCAGTCGGCGCCGGTGTCGCCGCCGCCGATGATGACGACGTCCTTGTCGGTGGCCAGGATCTGGTCGTCGACCTGTTCACCGAGGGCCACGCGGTTGGCCTGGGGCAGGAACTCCATGGCCTGGTGGATGCCCGCGTGTTCCCGGCCGGGCGCCGGCAGGTCGCGCCGGACCGTCGAGCCGATCGCGAGGACCACGGCGTCGTAGCGGTCGCGCAGATGTGCGCCGGTCAATGTCTCACCGATCTGGACGCCGGTGCGGAAGACGGTGCCCTCGCGCTCCATCTGGTCGATGCGCCGATCGACCTGGATCTTCTCCATCTTGAACTCGGGGATGCCGTAGCGCAGGAGCCCGCCGGGCTTGTCGTCACGTTCGTACACCGCGACGGTGTGACCGGCACGGGTGAGCTGCTGCGCGACCGCGAGCCCGGCCGGTCCGGAGCCCACGACGGCGACGGTCTTGCCGGTGAGCCACTCGGGCGGCTCGGGGCGCACCTGACGGTCGTCCCACGCCTTGTCGATGATCGACACCTCGACGTTCTTGATCGTGACGGCGTCACGGTTGATGGCGACGACGCATGCGGTCTCGCACGGCGCCGGGCACAACCGTCCGGTGAACTCCGGAAAGTTGTTCGTGGCGTGGAGACGGTCGAGCGCCTCGTCCCAGTCCGAACGCCAGACCAAGTCGTTCCACTCCGGGATGAGGTTGCCGAGCGGGCAGCCGGAGTGGCAGAACGGGATGCCACAGTCCATGCACCGCCCGGCCTGCTCAGTGATGATCGGGAGCAGCGCCCGGCCCGCTCCCCCGGGATAGACCTCGTTCCAGTCGTGGACGCGCTCTTCCACCGGACGTCGCTCGGCGACCTCGCGGGGCGTCGTGATGAACCCTCGGGGATCAGCCACGGTTGGCCACCTCCATCATGCGTGCTGTGGTGTCTTCATCGGACAGTCCTTCGGACTCGGCGGCGTCTCGCGCCTCGAGCACCAGCCGGTAGTTGACCGGCATGATCTCGGTGAAGCGGGCGAGCGACTGCTCCCAGCTGCCGAGCAGCTGCTCGGCCACCACGGAGCCGGTCTCCTCGTGATGCTTGCGCACGAGTGTCTTCAGCTCGTCGGCGGTCTCGGCCGGGACGGGTCGCAACTCGACCATGTCCGTGTTGACGAGGCTGGTGTCGAGATCGAGCACGTAGGCCGAGCCGCCACTCATGCCCGCCGCCACGTTGCGACCGGTCGGGCCGATGATGACGACCCGGCCTCCGGTCATGTACTCGCAGGCGTGGTCGCCCACACCCTCGACGACGGCGCTCATGCCGGAGTTGCGGACGCAGAAGCGCTCGCCGACCTTGCCGCGCAGGAAGATCTCGCCGCTCGTGGCACCGAAACCGATGACGTTGCCCGCGACGATCTGGGCCTCAGCACTGAACTGCACGTTGCGCGGGGGCCGGACGACGATGCGTCCGCCGGACAGGCCCTTGCCGACGTAGTCGTTGCCGTCGCCCTCGAGCCGCAGGGTGATGCCCTTCGGGACGAATGCGCCGAACGACTGCCCGGCCGACCCGAGGAAGGTCAGGTCGATGGTGTTCTCCGGCAGGCCCTCGCCGCGGTAGCGCTTGGTGACCTCGTGACCGAGCATCGTGCCGACCGTGCGGTTGACGTTGCGGATGTCGACCTGGGCCCGCACCGGCTCTCCCCGCTCGAGGGCGTCGGCACTCAGGGCGATCAGCTCGTTGTCGAGTGCCCGGTCGAGACCGTGGTCCTGGCTCTTGGTGTTGTGCAGGGCAGCGCCCTCGGCCAGCTCTGGGACGTAGAGGACCGGCGTGAGGTCGAGCCCTTCGGCCTTCCAGTGGTCGACCGCGTGCCGGACGTCGATCATCTCCGCGTGGCCCACCGCTTCCTCGATCGTGCGGAAGCCGAGCTGGGCGAGGTACTCCCGCACCTCCTGCGCGATGAAGGTGAAGAAGTTGACGATGTACTCGGCCCTGCCGGAGTACTTCTCGCGCAACGTCTTGTTCTGCGTCGCGACACCCACGGGGCACGTGTCGAGATGGCAGACCCGCATCATGATGCATCCGCTCACGACCAGCGGCGCCGTGGCGAAGCCGAACTCCTCGGCACCGAGCAGCGCGGCGATGATGACGTCGCGGCCGGTCTTGAGCTGTCCGTCGCACTGCACGACGATGCGATCGCGGAGACCGTTCATCAGCAGGGTCTGCTGGGTCTCGGCGAGGCCGAGCTCCCACGGTCCACCCGCATGCTTGAGCGACGTCAGGGGTGAGGCGCCGGTGCCTCCGTCGTGCCCAGAGATCAGGACGACGTCAGCGTGAGCCTTCGAGACGCCTGCCGCCACCGTGCCCACGCCCACCTCCGACACAAGCTTGACGTGGACCCGTGCCGACGGGTTGGCGTTCTTCAGGTCGTGGATGAGCTGCTTGAGATCCTCGATCGAGTAGATGTCGTGGTGCGGTGGCGGCGAGATGAGGCCGACACCCGGTGTCGAGTGGCGGGTCTTGGCCACCCACGGGTAGACCTTGGGACCAGGCAGCTGGCCACCCTCACCGGGCTTGGCTCCCTGCGCCATCTTGATCTGGATGTCGTCAGCGTTCGTGAGGTACTCCGACGTGACACCGAAGCGTCCGGAGGCGACCTGCTTGATCGCCGAGCGACGCTCAGGGTCGTAGAGCCGTTCGGCGTCCTCGCCACCCTCGCCGGTGTTGGACTTGCCACCCAGCCGGTTCATCGCGATCGCCAGGGTCTCGTGAGCCTCCTGGCTGATCGACCCGTACGACATCGCGCCGGTCGAGAACCGCTTGACGATCTCGGAGACCGGCTCGACCTCCTCGATCGGGATCGGGGTGCGCACCCCTCCGCCGCCCTGCTCGCCCCTCAGGGCGAAGAGGCCACGCAGCGTCATCAGGCGCTCTGACTGGTCGTCGACGCGGGAGGTGTACTGCTTGAAGATGTCGTAGCTTCCGGTACGGGTCGAGTGTTGGAGGCGGAAGACGGTCTCGGGGTCGAAGAGGTGCTCAGGACCCTCACGACGCCACTGGTACTCGCCACCGACATCGAGCTGGCGGCGCGGTCCGGCGATGCCGCTCGTCGGGTAGGCCCGCAGGTGCCGCGACCGGACCTCCTCGGCAATGACGTCGAGGCCGACCCCGCCGAGCTTGGACGAGGTGCCGGTGAAGTAGGCATCGACGGTCTCGTGGGACAGACCGACGGCCTCGAAGATCTGCGCGCCGGTGTAGGACGCCACCGTCGACACGCCCATCTTGCTCATGACCTTCAGGACGCCCTTGCCGAGGCCCTGGGCCACGTTGCGCAGGGCCTTGGCGGGGGCGACGCCCTCGACGAAGATGCGTTCACGGGCAAGGTCCTCGGCGGTCTCGAGCACGAGGTACGGGTTGACGGCGGTCGCACCGAAGCCGATGAGCAACGCGACGTGGTGCACCTCGCGCACATCGCCGGCCTCGATGATCAGGCCAGCCTGGGTGCGCAGCTTTTCGCGGACCATGTGGTGGTGCACGGCGCCGGTGAGCAGCAGCGACGGGATGGGGCCGAGGTCGGCGTTGGAGTGCCGGTCTGAGAGCACGATGATGCGTGCACCGTCGGCGATCGCCGTCGACACCTCCGCACAGATGTCCTCGAGCCTGGACTTGAGCGCGGCGCCACCGCCGTGGACCTCGTACAGCCCGCGGACGACGTGCACCGAGAAGCCGGGCATGTCGCCGTCCTTGTTCATGTGCCGGATCTTGGCCAGCTCGTCGTTGTCGAGGACAGGAAACGGCAGCTGGAGCATGCGGCACGACGCACTGCTCGGTGCGAGCAGGTTGCGTTCGGGGCCGATCGTGCCCGCCAGCGACGTCACAACCTCCTCGCGAATGGCGTCGAGCGGCGGGTTGGTGACCTGCGCGAAGAGCTGCGAGAAGTAGTCGAACAGCTGCCGTGGACGGTCGGAGATGGCGGCGATGGGCGTGTCGGTACCCATCGACCCGATCGCCTCGGCGCCAGTGCGCGCGATCGGCGCAATGAGGATGCGGAGCTCTTCCTCGGTGTAGCCGAAGACCTGCTGACGACGCGTCACCGACGCGTGCGTGTGCACGATGTGCTCGAGGTCGGGCAGGTCCTCGAAACGGACGAGCCCGGAGTACAGCCACTCGTCGTAGGGGCGCTCCGCAGCGAGGGTGGTCTTGATCTCGTGGTCCTCGATGATGCGGTGCTCGTCGAGGTCGAGGAGAAACATCTTGCCCGGCTCGAGACGGCCCTTGCGGGTGATCATGCTCTGGTCGATGTCGAGCACGCCGGCCTCCGAGGCGAGGACGACGAGGCCGTCCTCGGTGACCCAGTAGCGACCAGGACGCAGACCGTTGCGGTCGAGGACGGCACCGACCTGGTTGCCGTCGGTGAAGCACACCGCAGCAGGCCCGTCCCACGGCTCCATGACGGAGGAGTGGAACTCATAGAACGCGCGACGCGCGGCGTCCATGTCGGCGTTGTTCTCCCACGCCTCGGGGATCATCATCATGACGGCGTGCGGCAGGCTGCGGCCCCCGAGGTGCAGCAGCTCGAGCACCTCGTCGAAGGAGGCTGTGTCGCTGCCGAGGGGGTCGCAGATCGGGTACAGGCGGCTCATGTCGCCCGGGATCAGGTCGCTCTCGAGCAACGCCTCGCGAGCGCGCATCCAGTTGCGGTTGCCGCGGGCGGTGTTGATCTCACCGTTGTGCGCGATGAAGCGGAACGGGTGCGCCAGCGGCCAGCTCGGGAAGGTGTTGGTCGAGAACCGGCTGTGGACGATGGCCAGTGCCGACTCCATGCGCTCGTCGGACAGATCGGGGAAGAAGTTCTCGAGCTGCTCGGTGGTGAGCATGCCCTTGTAGATCAACGTGCGGCTCGAGAGCGACGGGAAGTAGACACCCAGCTCGTGCTCGGCCCGCTTGCGCAGGCAGAAGGTCACCCGGTCGAGCTCGAGCCCGCAGAGCTCGTCGCCCGCCGAGGCGGTGAACATCAGGGAGAACGACGGCATGGCGCCACGGGACATCGAGCCGAGGATGTCGGGGTTGATCGGCACCTCGCGCCAACCCAGGACCGTGAGTCCTTCCTCCACGGCCAGCGCCTCGATGCGGTCGCGTGCCACGGCAGCCTCGGCCTCCTCGATCGGCAGGAACGCCATGCCCGCGGCGTAGGAACCGGGAGCGGGCAGATCGACGCCGCCGACGGCACGCAGGAAGGCGTCCGGGATCTGGATCAGGATGCCGGCCCCGTCACCGGTGTCGGGCTCGCCACCCACGGCGCCGCGGTGGTCGAGGTTACGCAAGGCCGTGAGGCCCTTGACGACGATGTCGTTGCTCGGAACGCCTGTCAGGGTCGCCACGAGGGCGACGCCGCACGCATCGTGCTCGTTCGCCGGGTCGTAGAGACCCTGGGCGGGAGGCTGAGCCGAAAAAGGTTGGGTGCGCATGCGGGCCCCTTACTCACGTCATCAATGGCTACGAAAATGGAAACGCCTTCGTACCGGGGACGACATTGGCCTCGGACAGCATCCCAAGGCTACACGGCGGCGCCCGCGAAGGCATACCTGGACGGACGCGAAAGCGGGTCGCGTGGTCCGGACACCTCGACGTCGCACGGCCCGTGCTGAGGGCCCGCCCACCGTGCGCGCCGCCTTGTGCGAGCTCGCGCCCTGTTGGTCGGCTGGCAACACAAAGACACCCGCGGGGGTCAACCGGAGGACGAACGGGTCTCGCCGTGCTCGATGCACCGTGCAGACCATCCGGTGGGCACGACCTGGACCACGAGGCGACGCCGACAGCAGGGACAGAACCGGGGCGGCTCCATGCGGAGCCGCTCGACGCACCGCTCATGCGTACGCTCGCCAGCCGGCCCGCCACACTGGCCGCAGTAGTCCGTCACAGGGTCTTCTGAAGCTCCTTGATCGGCATACCGAGCTCGGCGAGCAGGTCGATGTCCTCGTTGGCGTCGCGGCCAAGAGTCGTCAGGTAGTTGCCGACGATGACGGCGTTGACGCCGCCCAGCAGACCCTCGCGGGTCCCGAGGTCGCCAAGGGTCAGCTCGCGCCCACCGGCATATCGCAGGATCGTGTGTGGCATCGCGAGCCGGAACGCCGCGATCGTCCGCAGGGCGTCCTGCGGGCTCATCAGCGCCTGATCGGCGAAGGGTGTGCCGGGGCGAGGGTTGAGGAAGTTGAGGGGCACCTCGTGGGGACGCAGCTCAGCGAGCTGGACCGCGAGCTCGGCTCGCTGCTCGACGCTCTCGCCCATGCCGACGAGCCCACCACAGCACAGCTCGATGCCGGCCTCGCGCACCATCAGGCACGTGTTCCACCGCTCCTCGTACGAGTGCGTCGTCACGACGTGGGGGAAGTACGACCTCGCAGCCTCGAGGTTGTGGTTGTAACGGTGCACGCCCATCTCGGCAAACTCGTCGACCTGTGCCTGTGTCAGCATGCCGAGCGAGCAGGCGATGTTGATGTCGACCTCGGCCCGGATCGCCCGGATGCCCGCGCGCACCTGGTCCATCAGCCGCTGGTCGGGCCCACGTACGGCGGCGACGATGCAGAATTCGCTGGCGCCGGTCTTGGCGGTCTCCCTGGCGGCCTCGACGAGCTCGGGAATGTTGAGCCACACGGACCGTACAGGTGACTGGAACTGGCCCGACTGGCTGCAGAAATGGCAGTCCTCGGGACAGCCTCCGGTCTTGAGCGAGACGATGCCCTCCACCTCGACCTCCGGCCCGCACCACGTCATGCGAACCTCGTGCGCCAGAGCCAGCAGCTCAGGTACCCGCTCGTCGGGTAGGTGGAGAATGTCGACAAGATGCTCCTCGGAAAGGCCGAGGCCTCCGCGGAGCACGTGGTCACGGGCGATGTCAACGACGTCAGTCATGACGACACCTTAACCTGAACACTGTTCAGGTCGGCCACCAACCCGAACAGTGTTCAGGATAGCGTGGGCGTGCCATGGACGACCTTCTCGAGTACGACCGCCGACACGTGTGGCACCCCTACGCCGCGATACCTCCGGTGCACGGGCCCCTCCTCGTCCGCTCCGCCAGAGGTGCCCGACTCGAGCTTGCCGACGGCCGGCGCCCGATCGACGCGATGTCGTCGTGGTGGTCGGCGATCCACGGCTACCGGCACCCTGCGCTCGATGCGGCGGCGCATGCCCAGGTCGACGTGATGTCGCACGTCATGTTCGGCGGGCTGACGCACGAGCCCGCCATCGGGCTCGCTCGGCGACTCGTCGACATGTCACCGCCCGGGCTCGAGCACGTGTTCTTCGCCGACTCCGGATCGGTCTGCGTCGAGGTCGCGATCAAGATGGCACTCCAGCACCAGCGAGGCCTGGGGCACACGGGTCGAACGCGCATCGCGACGCCCAGCGGCGGCTACCACGGCGACACCTTCGGGGCGATGAGCGTGTGCGACCCGGTCGGCGGGATGCACACGATGTTTGCCGATGTCCTGGCTCCGCAGGTGTTTCTCCCCCGCCCGCCCGCCGGTCTCGGTGCTGACATTGCCGAGTGGGCGGCTGCGGCTGCTGAGGTGCTCGACGCCGCGTCGGAGCAGATCGCGGCGATCATCATCGAGCCCGTGCTGCAGGGCGCCGGTGGCATGCACGTCTACCCACCAGCGGTCGTCACCTGGCTGCGCGAACGGGCCGACGACCTCGGTGTGCTGCTGGTCGTCGACGAGATCGCCACGGGATTCGGGCGCACGGGCGAGATGTTCGCGTCCGACCACGCTTCGGTGTCTCCCGACATCATGTGCGTGGGCAAGGCGTTGACCGGTGGCTACATGACGCTGGCCGCAGTGGTGTGCACGCCGGCCGTCGCCGCTGGCATCGCGGCCTCGGAGTCCGGCGTGCTGGTGCATGGGCCCACGTTCATGGCCAACCCGCTCGCCTGTGCGGTCGCCACCGCGAGCCTCGACCTGCTGGCGGGGGGCGACTGGCGATCGGATGTCTTGCGCATCGGCGCTGCCCTCTCGCGTGGACTCGCGCCCGCCGCAGACCTCGAGCGCGTCGTCGACGTCCGGACGATCGGCGCCGTCGGGGTCATCCAGCTCGACCGTCCGGTCGACGTGAGACGCGTCTCCGCGGTAGCGCTCGACCACGGGGTGTGGGTGCGCCCGTTCCGCGACCTGATCTACACCATGCCGCCGTACGTGTGCGGCGACGACGAGCTGGACACCATCACCGCCGCGCTCGTCGCGGCGGCGGCATCGAAGGAGTGCAGATGAGGCTTGACGACTGGCTCACCGAACAGTCCGCGGCACGCGAGAAGGCCGGGCTCACCCGCCGGCTCCTTTCCCGCGGGCCCACGTCTGGCGTGATCGACCTCGCCGGTAACGACTACCTCGGGCTCTCGCGAGACCCACGGGTGACCGCTGCCGCGGCCGAGGCCGCAATCGAGTGGGGCGCCGGTGCCGGGGCGTCCCGACTCGTCACCGGGACCCTCCGCCTGCACACCGAGCTCGAGGACGAGCTTGCCGACTTCACCGGACAACCGGCGGGACTGGTCTTCTCGACGGGCTACCACGCCAACCTTTCGGCGGTGACGGCCCTGACCGACGCCGACACGCTCATCGTGTCGGACAGACACGTGCATGCTTCGCTGGTCGATGCCTGCCGCCTCGCCCGGTCACCCCGGGTCGTCGTCGATCACGGGGACGTCCCCGGTGTCGAAAGGGCATTGGCCGAGCGGACCGAGTCGCGGGCCATGGTGCTGGTCGAGTCGATCTACTCGGTCCTCGGGGATGCGGCATCGCTGGTACGACTTGCCGACGTCTGCGAGCGCGAGGACGCGACCCTCCTCGTCGACGAGGCGCACGGCATCGGGGTGGCCGGTCGAGGCCGCGGACTCGTCCACGGGCTCGGCCTCGCGGGGCTTGCCCACGTCATCGTCACCATGACGCTCTCGAAGGCGCTCGGCAGCCAGGGGGGCGCGGTGCTCGGTAGCCGGGCCGTGGTCGACCACATCGTCAATCGCGCGCGGCCGTTCATCTTCGACACAGGTCTTGCACCAGCGGCCACCGCGGCAGCGCTCG
>NZ_JACMOM010000221.1 GCF_014378035.1 Aeromicrobium sp.
CTCACCGGGTTCACGCCGCACGTGTTCGCGCAGAAGCTGATCGGGTAACGCGCATGTAGACCACCAGTCTGTGCCTGAAAGCCCACATTTTTTTCCACACTTCACGAATGAGGACGACATGACTCTCGAACACGATTTCTTCGGCATTCTCGGCAGCGACGACGACGGCGAGGTGTACTGGTCGGACACGGCCGAACTCGGCGACGAGAGCGTCGAGGTAGACCTCAGCTCTCCGGACGAGGATTCGGTGTCGGTCGAGGCTCTCGACATCGCCGCGGCCATGATCCACGCGATCGAGGAGGTCGACTCCCAGGCTCGCGAGTCTCTCGTGGCCGACCTGTCCGCGGAGGGCTCGGTGACCGCGAAGTACATCGACCAGCAGGTCGACGAACTCGGGCCGGAAGCGCTCGGCAACGCCCTCATCTGGGATTCCGGCGACCAGCAGATCGATTTCTTGCGGTCGCTGCGCCTGCAGCGGGTGGGGTTCCACCCGCACCACAACGGCAACGAGGAGCACTTCGCCCTGCTGGACTACTCCATCAGCCCCGACGACACCGACGGCCTGCTCGTGGTGACCATCGATATCCACGGCGACACGATCGTCATCGCCACCGACACCTGACCCGCCGGGCGGCTGCGGTGTCGTCCGACTCCATGTTCCGCCGTGCGCCGGAAAGCTGCGCACCGAACTGTTCGTGCGCCCACAACCTGCACATGCGCCCGCGGTTCGGTAGTTGTCAACCTTTGTGAGACAAAAGGTGGGTGTTGATTCCTGTGGGTTGAGGTAACTGTGGGGGGTTGGGGGGCGCGTTGAACCGTCGGGGGTTGCGGGCGGCGTAGGCGTCGAGGTGGCGTTGGCGTCGTGCGTGGACGTGGATTGCAGTGCCGAAGAAGACGGATGCGGGGGTGTGTCGGCCGAGCCCGCTGTGGCGGTGTTCGGTGGCGTATTCGTGCAGGAACTCGCCGGTCCATGTGCGGGCGTCGTCGAGGCTGTCGAAGTTTCCCGGGCAGCTGGGGTCGTACTTGATGGTTTTGAACAATGACTCAGAGAAGGGGTTGTCGTCGCTGACCCTGGGGCGGGAGAAGGAGGTGACAACGCCTTTGCCGACGAGGGTGTCCACGAGGTCCTTGGAACGCATGGAGGAGCCATTGTCGGAGTGCACGACCTTCGGGGCACCGTGCTTTGCGATGGCGTCGGTGAACAACGCCACGGCCCGTTTCTTGGAGATGTAGGTCTCGATGCACCAGCCGATCGGGTAGCGGGAGAAGACATCGATGATCAGGTAAAGGTAGTACCGGGCGTGGTTGGTCGGCCCGCGGAGCTCAGTGATATCCCAGCTCCACAGGTCCCCGGGTTTGGTGGTGGCCACCGCCGGCGTGCGGCCTGAAGACGGGCTGCTGGTCCGAGTCTTTCGGCAGTCGCCGACCATCTTCTCAGCATTGGCGATCCGGTAGAAAGTGCGCTGGGAGCACGCCAGCTTCCCGGCGTCGAAGGCACGCCAATACGTTTGCACCACAGACAATTTCTCGTACTTCTTGTGGGTGAGCATGGTCAGAACCACGTCGCGTTCGTCTTGGTCCAGGGCTGCCGGTTGGTGGCGCTCTCGATGCGGTATCGGCTCCTCGACGGGACGATAATGCTGGTAGCCGCGGCTGATCCGGTAATACGTGGACCGCGGCAACCCGATCAGGAGGCACGCCTCCAAGACCGGCAGGGCCTTCTCGTCCGTCAGCGCCGTGACCGTCGCGATTAGGACAGCTTGCGTCGTTTCAGCCAGGTCGTGTACTCGTCGGCGGTCATCACTGCCGGCGGGATCGGTGTTGCTGTGTCGTTCGAGCTCGTGGTGATCCCTTCCAAGAGCTCGAATGCTTTTCCCAAGATTTGCTGGGCTGCTTCGGACTGCGCGACCTTCTTCTTCAAGGCCTCGTTCTCCGCTCGCAGCCGGGCTAACTCAGCACGATCACGACTATCCATTCTTGCCCGGGACCTTTCTGCAGTGGCGACCATCGATGCCGTCAATTGTCCCCCGTCGCGAGCTTTCAGCCAGCGATCTACGGTGCTTTTGCCCAGACCAAATTCGCGCATCAGCCGAACCTTCGACCCGCGTTCGACGCACTCGTCCCAGCGGCGCAAATACTCAATCCGAAAGGCAAGCGGAAACGATCGCCCGCCGGTGCTGGTCTTACCGATTATCAAATCGTTCATGTCGTGCTCCGATCTGCGCCCGATACCACGAGGTGTCTTACAACCATCATGGCAACTAACGGATTACAGGCGCACGTGCAGTTCTGAGGCGCATCAACCACGGACGGGTTAGCTAGGGCGCGGTCAGCTGGTGGTGCCGAGCTGCTCGACGGTGGCTC
>NZ_JACMOM010000222.1 GCF_014378035.1 Aeromicrobium sp.
AAGCCTGTGATGCTCATCACGCACTTTCTGTGATTATCTTTATATCTCCCCCCACAGAGGTCGTCAAGGCCCCTCAAACCAACACGTTCACAGCGACATCCACGTAAATTACGTATGCTCGACCATCGACGTCGGAATGTTTGTCGTCTTAGAGTGACGGCAGACACACCCCTGTCACCTCGCCCGAGACACCAGCATCTGGAGGACACCATGAAGGCCCTACGGTTCTACGCCCCTGAGGACGTCCGGCTCGAGGATGTCCCGGAGCCCGGGTGCGGGCCCGACGAGATCAAGATCAAGGTGAAGAACTGCTCCACCTGCGGCACGGACGTCAAGATCTTCCACAACGGTCACCAGAACCTCTCCCCGCCGCGCACCATCGGTCACGAGGTGGCGGGCGAGGTCGTCGAGGTCGGTGCGGACGTCAACGCGACGTACGGCAGCGACTGGAAGCCGGGCGATCGCGCCCAAGTGATCGCGGCCGTGCCCTGCGGGGACTGCCACGAGTGCAACAAGGGCTGGATGGCGGTCTGCCAGAACCAGACGTCTGTCGGCTACCAGTACGACGGCGGTTTCGCCGAGTACATGATCGTGCCGAAGCAGGTCCTCAAGGTTGACGGCCTGAACCTGATTCCCGACAACGTGGGGTACGACGAGGCGTCCGCCGCCGAGCCGTTCGCCTGCGCGATCAACGCCCAGGAGCTGCTCGGTATCGAGCCCGGAGACACGGTCGTGGTCTTCGGCGCCGGACCGATCGGTTGCATGCACATCCGGATCGCCCGCGGCGTGCATGCCGTCGGGCCTGTCTACCTGGTCGACGTCAACGCCGAGCGCCTCAGGATGTCGGCCGAGGCCGTGCACCCCGAGGAGACCATCGACGGCTCGCAGGTCGACGTCGTCGCTCGGGTCATGGAGCTCACCGGAGGCCGCGGCGCGGACGTGGTCATCACCGCAACGGCCGCCAACGTGACGCAGGAGCAGGCGATCGCGATGGCGGCGCGCAACGGCCGGATCTCGTTCTTCGGCGGCCTGCCCAAGACCGATCCGACGATCACCTGCGACTCCAACGTCGTGCACTACCGCCAGCTGCACATCCACGGCGCCAACGGCTCCGCCCCGGAGCACAACAAGCGCGCCCTCGCCTACATCTCCAGCGGGCAGGTGCCGGTCAAGGACCTGATCACCGCCCACATTCCGCTGGAGCGTGCGCTGGAGGCCTTCGACCTGGTCACGAGTGGCGAGGCCATCAAGGTCACCGTCGAGCCCTGAGAGAACCCCCTCGATGCTCGCGCCACCAGCATCACGAGAGCCCGCCCCGACCACTGATCGAGGCGGGCTCTCGTGCGTCGTGATCAGCCGACGCTGACCGCGCTCCATGCCGCAGCGACGGCGCCCTGCTGGGCACTACCGACACCGTAGAGGTCCTGGGCGGCGCTCAGGGTCGCGGTGCGGGCCTGGGAGTACGTCGTGCCCGAGGTCATGTAGACCGTGAGCGCGCGGTACCAGATCTTCTGTGCCGCGTCGCGGCCGATGCCGGCCACCGTGGAGCCGTTGCACGTCGTGGAGCTGTGGGCGATCCCGTTGATCGTCTTGGCCCCCGAGCCCTCGGCCAGCAGGTAGAAGAGGTGGTTGCCCACACCCGATGAGTAGTGCACGTCGAGGTTCTTGGTGTTCGCGCTGTAGCAGTTCGGCGAGGAGCCGTCCGCGATCGGGTTGTCCATCCGGCGGAATCCCGCACCGTTCTTCAGGTCGAACTCCTCACCGATGAGGTAGTCACCCGGGTCGCTGGCGTTGCTTTCGTGGAACTCCACCATCGTGCCGAAGATGTCGGAGGTGGCCTCGTTGAGGCCGCCCGACTCACCGGAGTAGGTCAGGCCGGCGGAGTTCTCGGTCACACCGTGCGACATCTCGTGGCCTGCCACGTCGAGGGAGACCAGCGGTCCGAAGTTGACGCCGTCACCGTCGCCGTACGTCATCTTGGTGCCGTCCCAGAAGGCGTTGACGTAGTTCTTGCCGTAGTGCACCCGGTTGAAGGAACCCGCACCGGTGCCGAAGATGCCGTTGCGCCCGTGCACCTCCTGGTAGTAGTCCCAGGTGGCGTCGGTCCCGTACTGCGCGTCGGCGGCCGCCGACTTCCGGTCGGCGGTGGTGCCGTTGCCGAACGTGGTGGTGGTGCTGGTGACGACAGCGCCGCTCGCGCAGCCGGACCCGAGGACGGAGCACAGTGCACCGTCGGTCTTGTTGGCCACATCGGTGGTGTAGGTCCCGCCGCGGCTGGCGTCCTTGAGCTGGTACGTCGAGCCCGACTGCGTCAGGTTCAGCGCCACGGTGCCGCTGTAGAGCGTCTGCCCGGCGCCGTCGACGGTCTCGATCTGTTCCTCGCGACGCAGCACCTTGCCGGTGCCGGCGTCCACGTAGGTGGCCATCCGGCTGGGCGTGCCGTCCTGCTGCAGACCGCCGGTCATCACCTCCCAGGCGAGCGT
>NZ_JACMOM010000223.1 GCF_014378035.1 Aeromicrobium sp.
AGCGCGACGCGGCGTCCCCGACCATGTAGCCGTACCCGCCGTGGATCTGCACGTTGAGGTTGGCGGCCTCGCGCGCGAGGATGCCGGTCTTGAGCTTCGCGATCGCAGCGGTCTGGGTGAAGTCGAGGCCCTGGTCCTTCTCCCAGGCGGCCTTGTAGGTGAGCAGGCGGGCTGCTTCCAGGTCGGCTGCCAGGTCGGCCAGCGCGAACGCGATCGACTGGAAGCCCGCGATCGGCTTGCCGAACTGGTTGCGCTCCTGTGCGTACCGGAGCGCCTGCTCGAATGCGCCCTGCGCGAGGCCGAGGCCGAGCGCCGCCACGCCGATGCGGCCGCCGTCCAGAATCTTGAGGAACTGCGTGAACCCCTTGCCTTCCGGCCCGATCAGGTTCGAAGCCGGTACGCGCACGTCGTTGAAGCTCAACTCGCGGGTGTCGCTCGCGTGCCAGCCCATCTTCTTCATGGGTGCGGAGATCGCGTATCCGGGTGTACCGTTCGGGATGAGGATCGTGGAGATCGCGGGGCGACCCTTCGCGTCCTCGCCCGTGACCGCGGTGACCGTGACACCGAAGGTGATGTCGGTACCAGCGTTGGTGATGAAGATCTTCGAGCCGTTGATGACCCATTCGTCGCCATCACGTCGTGCGGTGGTGCGTGCGGCACCGGCGTCTGACCCAGCACCCGGCACGGTGAGGCCGAATGCGTGCAGCTTCTCGCCGCTGGCGAGGGCGGGAAGCCACTCGGCCTTCTGCTCGTCGGTACCGAAGTGGTAGATCGGCAGCGTGCCGAGCGAGTGATGCGCGCACATCGTGATCGACACGGAGGAGTCGATGCGCGCGAGCTCCTCGACTGCGATCGCGTAGCTGAGCGTGTCGCCGCCGGCGCCGCCGAACTCCTCGGGAATCGTGATGCCCATGATGCCGAGGTCGGCCATGGCCTTCACGATGTCGTAGGGGAACTGGCCCGTGTGGTCGAGCTCCTCCGCAACCGGCGCGACGACGGCTTCTGCGAAGTCGCGAACGGTCGAACGGATGAGCTGGTGCTCGTCAGACAGGGTGTACGACAGCGGCGACGACGTGGCGGTGGTCATGGCGATCCTCCGGGGTGAGATGCGCCACCCCTCGGGTGCGCGCGGACGCACACGATCCTACCGCAGTGTGGGCTCGTGATCGGCAGGTCAGGCCTCCAACCCTCGTGCAGATCTGGCGCTGACGTCAGCGAATGCCGACGTTCGTCCCGTCGGAGGCACGCCCGATGCCGGCCGAGCCCGCCGCGAGGAGGAAGCCAGCAGGAGTGGTCGGGGTCGAGCCGCCGGCGTATGTCGGCGTTCCGATGAAGTCACCCGTCGCAGCCCCCGCGCGAACCATGTTGTGATCCTGCTGGGCGATCTGTGAGCCGTTGTTCGCTTCGATCATGTACGCGATGTTGTCGACCACGACCGTGCCTCGCCCCGCGGGGTCCTGAGTCTTGTGGTCCACCATGATGTGGCCGCAGGGGGAGAATGAGCATGTCGTCGCATACCGGAGCGTGTTGTGACGGATGATCGAGCTGTCGTCGGAGTACAGCTCGATGCCCCAGCGTCCGGTGATGAGGTCGATCACGTTGTCTTCGATCGTCGCGTGGTCGATGCCGTCGTACGCCACGACTCCGTCGGCGGAGTCGTGGATGTAGTTGCCCTTCACGAGCACATCCGAGGCACCGAGGATCTGGATGGCATCGGTGTGCGCCTGGTCGTTCGGGCCGTTCTCATCGATGTGGTCGAACTCATTGCCGATGATGCTCAGGCCCGTCGCTGCCTGGATGCCGTCAGCGTTACCACCGCGGAACGTCGAGTTCTGCACCGTCACGCCCGACGGAGTTGCGGATCCGTACGGCAGGGAGATGCGGCCAGCCCAGCACCCCGAGCACTTGACGATGACGACGTGGGTGTTGTGATCGAGCAGGATGTCGGCATTGGCCACGCCGTCGATGATCACGAAGCCCGTGAAGCGCGAATTGCGGATCGTGATCTGCTGGGTCGTGTCATACATGAGTGCCTCGGCGATGGTGAGGCCGTCGAGGGTGATGTTCCGTGCCCCTCGGAAGTTGACGTCGAGGTTGACCGTCGCGCCGTCGAGGGCCCGGAGCGTGACCATCCCGCTCTTCGCGCTCCCCGTGAAGGATCCGTAGTTCCCGGTGGCCAGGCAGATCGTCTGGCCGCCGCTCGCCGCTGCGAACTGGGTCGCAAGCGTCGAGGCGTTGGTGGCGGATCTGTCACAGGTTCCCGGTGGTGATGTCGGGGGCGGCGTGACCATTGTGATCGTCCACGTGTACGCCCTCGGTGTGGGGTCCGCGTTCCCGGCCGGGTCTGTCGCTCGTACTGAGAAGGTGTGGGATCCGAGCCCCAGACCGCCGTACGACTTCGGGCTGGTGCATGAGACGGGTGCGCCCGCGTCGAGCGCACACGTGAACGTCGAGCCGGTCTCGGTCGACGTGAAGGTGAAGCCCGCCGACGTCGCGGTGGTCGTCGCGGCTGGTGACGTTGCGATCGACGTGTCAGGCGCCGTCGTGTCGGCGTTCGGTGGCGTGGGGGGCGAAGGCGGTGTCGTCGGAGCCGGGTCCTGAGCTGGCGGCGTGCCATCGCATTTGAGGGTCGTGCCCGTCACCGTGGCCTTCGTCGAACGCCGGTTCGACGAGTCTGTCGATGTCACGCCGATGGTGTACGACGTCCCGCAGTCGAGATTGATGAACCGGTATCCGCGCTTGTTGCCTCCCAGCGTCACGGGCGCGCGACCGGCCAACGTGACGGCGTAACCGGTAGCACGACTTCCGGTGGTCGGAGTGAACCACGAGACCGACAACGACGACTTCGATGCTCCGGTGATGCGCACTGCAGCCGGCTTGCCGGGCCTGGACGGCTTGGACGCTCGTGCCGCGGCGCCGGCCGGGAGGGCGAACGTGATGACCCCGACCACGGTGTAGATGGCCACTGCACGGAGCGAGGGACGTCGATGCACAGGATGCTCCTCGATGAGTTCAGGAACCCCGGCGGCTGGGCTGTCTCGTGGCGAGCGCGAGACCCCTTGCTTTGCGCGCACGCCTCACGACGTGGATGCCATGGAACAGGGAGCGAAATGGAAATACGCTCATTCGCTATCGGCTCGATCCGCCCTCAGCTGAAGCCCGACCTGAGCAGGTCGGTCACCTGCCCCGGTATCCACCGCTGCGCGTCGACCCGCGGCTCATGCCGTCC
>NZ_JACMOM010000224.1 GCF_014378035.1 Aeromicrobium sp.
AATGAGCCCCATCGAAACTCCCCCTCCGAGGGGGGACCAACGAGAGGTGGCCCCTACGAGAAAAAGCCCCGACCCGACTGCTGCCGACTCCACCGCTGCGCCAGCAGATCCGCGACATCGCTGCGTAAGTCCACGTCTCGGGCCGTCTTCCACGACCGGGTCGCTCACCTGATCGATGTCCGTGTTCGCCCACGTGGTCGCGCTCCCCGTGGTGTCGCTTGCGTAGCTCACTCGAGATCGTCGAAGGTCATCGCGAGGTCTCACATTCAGCCCGTCCTCGACGATTTTTGGGCCGCCTGGTGCGGACACAACACGAGTACTGCCGCCGCTGCCCGAGTGACCGGCCCGCCGACCCTCAACATTTACGTCAACGGTGAGGTCTTCAAGTCGATCACCGGCGCGCGTCCGAAGGCGGCTCGGGCGAAGGAAATCGCCGAGCTCCTCTGATAGAGCTGCGTGGCGTGATCTTGTCGCAAACGATTCCGGGCTTGAGGATTGTGTTAAGTGAACTCCTGAGGTCGAAAATCGTGAGATATTTTTTGCGCACACGTGCTTGCCGCACATGAGAACGAAGGACAGGAATCTCATGGAATCGACTTCGCAACGAGATATCCAGAGAGCAGGCAGGGCATGCGCACCACAGCCAATCGGAACGCACCGCGTCTACTGGTAACCACCGTGATGGCGGCGCTGGCTACCTCACTGCTGTTGCTCTCCCCCGCCGAGGCCGCCACGAAACGCATCAGCATCAGCGACACAACGCCGTCATACGGTCAGACGGTCAAGATCAGCGGCCACATCGGAACTACCGTCAAGCGGACAATCAAGTTGCAGCGATGGAACGGTTCGACATGGGTGACCAAAATGAAGACCACAACACGTGGCTCATTCCGTTTCACTAGGACCGCCAACTCGAAGCGCTACGCCTACCGTGCTTACGCGTCCAAGAAGACGGTGTACCTCAACGGCCGCAAGAAAACGTAGCACTCCACCAAGACTGCGACCGTGCGAATCAGGGCTGCTGTACGCGAAGCCAACCCGGCTGACCCAACACCAGTTATTCCCCCGCCGACAGACGCAGAGATGGCGTCGGCCGAGGCGTCGCTTCGGACATACATCGCTCAGGCCCGTGCGGCAAACAGCACAAAACCGGCGTACTGGAACCGTTCTTCGTACTCACCTAAGGTTGGATGCCTCGACGCGTTCGACCGCAAGCACTCTGTGTGGATGGCTGCCAACCAGGACGCTGAGCACTCAGCGGATGGTACGGACCCCAACGACCCACGCGAGTCCATGAGCCAGGCGTGCCCGGCCGTTCAAGGTCGGGAGAATATTTCGGCTATCGGCACAGAAACCACCACGGACGGCGCAGCGAGGGCAGCCGTTGACGCGTGGATGGCCTCAAACATGGGGCACCGTGAGGCGCTGCTGTCTGAGTGCATCGACGCCGACCACTACTACCTCGGCGTGGGTGCAGCCCGCGACAAGGTCGGCAACTGGTACTTCACCATGGCGTCAGCGCAGGACACCGGACAGTGGACGTACACCTGCGGCTGACCTTTTCCTCCGCGTCGCCACGCCCCTACGGCGTGACGAATAGCTTCGACCTGTGTGATCCTCAGCGCCATCACCTTCGACGGCGGACGCCTCAACCGGGCCGTCCCCAAGACCGGATTGCGCAGGATCGCCTCGTAACGCAACGCAAGACCCAGCGCGAGGTTGAGCACGACCTTCGCGTGCTTGGCACGGCTATAGCTGACCTTCGCCTGCCCCTTGAGGAACCGGTCAATCTTGCTGATCGATATCTCCCGCAACGTGAAGTGCTCAAAGGCAGGCATCACCAGCGTGCGCATGTCCCGCTCGTACAGATCACGCGTACTGACCGCAATCCGATCCTCCAGATCCAGATCCTCCAACCAGACCTCCACCAACGTCGGGAAAGGCGTATCGGCGGACAACTCGCCCATCCCGGCCGAGTAGGTTCCGCGGGCAGCGAGCTTCTCCTTCAGACTGCGCTCCGCAGCCTTGCGCGTCGAACCGGTCGCCTCGACTGAACGCAACTGCCCGTCGTCATCGCGAAACCGCACACGAGCCCGAACATGGCCTCCTGTGTTCGTCCTGAAGTCGATCTCACCGAATGTCCCGATCGGCGTGCGTGGCCTACTCACGACCCGCTACCGATCGTGCTGCGGGTGTCCCGGCGCCAGTTCGCGCTGATGCTCGACCCAGTCGTGAACGTCGCTGACAGCAAACTTCAAATGACGCCCCACCCGGATCGCGCAGGGCCCTTTGCCCGACACGCGCCAGTCGTAGATCGTCGTGACCGGAATGCCGAGGTAACTGGCGAGGTCGTCGATGCTCATCAGCGGTTCCAGACCGCTTGTGGTGGTCGCGTCTATGGTCATGCCAACTAGGTGGGCATGACCATCCGAGGCGATCTGGGACATCCGTGGACGTCCCATGCCCGCTTCTGCAAATTGCTGGCAGAAGGGGTTCCAGGCCGAGTAAATGGCGAGTTTGTGGCGAGCGGTTCAAATCTTTAACGCTTTCAGGCCTGGGAATCCTTGGATTCCCAGGCCTGATCGGTCGGGCTGACAGGATTTGAACCTGCGACCCCCTGACCCCCAGTCAGGTGCGCTACCAAGCTGCGCTACAGCCCGTTCCTACCGAAAGGGAACTTTACCGCAGGGCTCTCGACCGCCCTGTACCGGCCGATGCCCGAGCGGGTGGTCGTCCGTGTCAGCGTCGCTCGCGCTTCTTGCGCGGGCGCTGCTGAAGGTGGATCGGCGATCCGACGAAGCCGAACTCCTCGCGCAGACGACGCTCGATGAAGCGCATGTAGGACGCCTCGAGCTTGCCGGACGTGAAGAGCACGAACGTGGGAGGTGACGTCGAGGCTTGCGTCCCGAACATGATCTTCGACTGCTTTCCGCCACGCACCGGGTGGGGGTGCTCGGCCACGAGACGTCCGAGGAACGCATTGAGTGAGCCCGTCGTGACACGCGTCTCCCAGCCCTCGAGCGCCGAGTCGAGCGCGCGCACCAGCCGGTCGACGTGCCACCCCGTGAGTGCCGTGATGTTGATCGTCGGGGCCCACGGCACCTGCACGAGCTCACGCTCGATCTCGCGATCGAGGTAGTAGCGGCGCCCCTCGTCGACGAGGTCCCACTTGTTGAACGCGATGATCAGTGCGCGGCCAGCTTCGGCCACGGCACTGATGATGCGAATGTCCTGCTCTGTGAGCGGCATGCTGCCGTCGATGATCACCACAGCGACCTCGGCGCGCTCGATCGCCGCGTTCGTTCGCAGGCTCGCGTAGTACTCGTGGCCGGACGCGTCACGAACGCGGCGGCGGATGCCGGCGGTGTCGATGAAGTTCCAGGTGCGACCACCGAGTGTCACGATCTCGTCGACGGGGTCGACCGTCGTGCCCGAGGCATCGTCGACGACGACACGCTCCTCACCGGCGAGACGGTTGAGCAGGCTCGACTTGCCGACGTTGGGCTTGCCGACGATCGCGACACGTCGCGGACCGGCAGGCTTGTCGAAGTCTTCGGGCGGCGGCTCGGGCAGGGCCGCGATGACGGCATCGAGCATGTCGCCGCTCCCCCGTCCGTGCAGCGCGGAGACGGGATGGGGCTCGCCGAGCCCAAGGTTCCAGAGTCCGGCAGCCTCCGCCTCGGCACGCTGGTCGTCGACCTTGTTGGCGGCCAGCACGACGGGCTTGTTCGCAGCACGCAGGAGGCGGACGACCTTCTCATCGACGTCGGTGATGCCCACCGTGGCGTCGACGACGAAGAGCACGGCGTCGGCGACCTGGATGGCAATCTCGGCCTGGGCGGCGATGCGCTCGGCCAGACCACGGGCGTCGGGGTCCCAACCGCCGGTGTCGACCACGGTGAACGCGCGGCCGTTCCAGACCGCGTCGTAGGACACTCGATCGCGGGTCACGCCAGGCACATCCTCGACGACTGCCTCGCGGCGGCCGATGATGCGGTTGACCAGGGTGGACTTGCCGACGTTGGGACGCCCGATCACAGCGAGAACAGGTACGACCTCAGTCATCTGAGGATCCTCTCGGAAGGGGGCCCGGAAGGTCGCGCTTCAATGCGTCCTTGGACCATGAGACATGGGCACGCAGGTGACCGAGGATTTGCTCACCCGCGTCCTCAAGCATCCCACGATCTCGCGGCCAAACCTGCATCGGGAACTGGATCGGGTCGCCGTAGACGATGTCGAGGCGTGTTCCCTTCGCCGGCTTGGCCTCCGACGGCTCACCCGGCTGGCGAGTCCCGAACATCGCGACGGGCACGACCGGGGCTCCGGTCACGAGCGCCAGCCATGTCACGCCGCCCTTGAACCTGGCGAACTCACCGCCGCCCCGCGTGCCCTCCGGGTAGATCGTGACGACCTGACCCGCCCTGAGAGCGCCGACGGCCTGACGCAACGCGCCCGCATCAGTGCGATCGCGGGCCACCTTGATCTGACCGACGAACGTCAAGAACCAGGCCATCCTGCCGACATATTGCTCCTCCTTGACCAGCGCGTGGGTGGGCCGCGGTGACTGCAGGACCAGAAGAGGCCCGTCGAGCCAGCCGATGTGGTTGCTTGCGAGGATCACGGGGCCTGTCTCGGGCACCTTGCCCTGGCCTCGCTCGTGAACGTCGAAGCGTCGGCTGACGTAGCCCCTCACCACTGCCCGCATGAAGCGCAGGCCACCCTCAGGAAGCCCCCTGCCGCCTTCTGCCACCCGGATCTACCGTGCTGCGTCAACGAGACCGACGATGGTGTCGATGACCTCATTGAGCGTGAGATGGGTGCTGTCGACGACAATGGCACCATCGGGCTTCGTCAGGGGTGAGACGGACCTGGTCGAGTCGAACTCGTCGCGGCGGGCCAGCGCCTGCTGCGTGGCCGCGGAATCGACGGAACCGTTCTCGGCCGCGCGGCGGGCGGCGCGTGCTGACGGATCGGCGACGAGGTAGATCTTGACGCGGGCATCAGGCGCCACCGTCGAACCGATGTCACGGCCCTCGACGACGATGCCCTCGTGGTTCCCGATCGTCTCCCGCTGCATCCCCACGAGCATCTCGCGTACGCCAGGCACCGCGGCTACCAGGCTGACCGAGGCGGTGACGTCGTCGCTCCGGATCGGACCGGCGACATCTGCACCGTCGGCGTGGATGGTCGGGTCGAGGGGGTCCGTGCCGGACGTGAGGCGCACGCCCACAGCCGCGGCAGCGATCGCGTCCGGGTCGTCGAGGTCGACGCCCTGCCGCAGCAGGGCCCACGTCATCGCGCGGTACATCGCACCGGTGTCGAGGTAGGCAAGGTGGAGTCGGTCGGCGACACCTCGCGAGGTGCTCGACTTGCCCGAACCGGACGGGCCGTCGATGGCAACGACCATGGGCTTGCTCACGTGCGCCACTCCTTGGTTGTTCGAACTATCGGTAGGCGGACCAGCCGCGGCCGGTCAGTGCGGTGACGAGCATGTCGGCTCGCCCCGTCACGACCGCGATCTCAACCTGGCCGACAGGTCGGCCGAGCTCGTGATCGATGCGGATGTCCTCGATGTTGACACCCGATTCTCCCGTATGGGCCATGAGTCGTGACAGCTCCCCCGGCTGGTCGGGCACCGAGACGAACACGGTGACGAGGTCAGCAACCTTCTCTCCATGCTTGCCCGGGATGCTTCGGGTGCCCTCGCGACCTGCGTCGAGCAGCGCGCCGAGTCTCATGGGGTCTTCCTTGAGCGCAACGATGGCCTCGTCGACGGAGCCGCGCAACAGCTCGAGAAGGCGACGGACCTCGGCCGCGTTGCTGCCCAGGATGTCGAGCCACAGGCCGGTCTCGCTGCCGGCAATACGGGTGACGTCGCGCAGGCCGGGACCCGCGAGTTCGAGCGCGCCCGGGGCGGCTTCATTGAGAAGCCCCGCGACCAGCACCGATGCGAGGTGCGGCAGGTGCGAGACGAGAGCGACCGCGCTGTCATGCGTCGCCGCGTTCATCATGCTCGGCACCGCACCGACCTTCCCGACCAGTGCGGTGACCTCGTCGACGGCCGACTGCTCGGACGATGCGTGCGGGACGACAGCCCAGGGGCGACCCTCGAACAGTCGGGCGGAGGCGGCCATGGGGCCGGAGCGCTCCCTGCCGGCCATCGGGTGGCCTCCGACGAAGCGTCGGGCGTCCGGCAACGACTCGATCTCGGCCGTGAGCGACGCCTTGACGCTGGCGACGTCCGTGACGACGGCCATCGGATAGGTGTCGAGCGCCCCCCGCACAGTCTCGACGACGGCGGCAGGCGGCACTGCGACCACGACGAGCACCGGCTCATCGACGCTCTCGGCACTGCCGGCACCTCGGGAAACGGCCAGCTCGACGTTCGCGGGGAAATGATCCTGGAGGTGGACCTCGTGACCGGTCTCGGTCAGGGCGAGCCCGACCGACGTACCGATGAGCCCGCA
>NZ_JACMOM010000036.1 GCF_014378035.1 Aeromicrobium sp.
AGAAAGAGCCGTCGGTGAACACCGCCGCGTTCAGGCAGGCGAAGAAGTTGTCCTTGTACGGGACCACCGAGCCGAGGTATTGACGCACCAGATCCGGGTGGTTCTGAACAGCCTCGGAGAAGGAGCAGAAGATGACGCCGACGTCGGCCAGCTTCTTCTTGAAAGTCGTGGCAACCGAGACCGAGTCGACGATCGCGTCCACCGCCACACCACTGAGACGCTCTTGCTCACCCAGTGAGATGCCGAGCTTCTCGAACATCTCCCGCACCTCGGGGTCGACCTCGTCCATGCTCGCCAGCTTCTTCTTCGGCTTGGGCGCGGCGTAGTAGATGATGTCCTGATAGTCGATCGGACCGTAGGCGACGTGCTGCCAGGTGGGCTCAGCAAGAGTGATCCAGTGCCGGTAGGCGCGAAGTCGCCACTCCAACAGCCAGTCCGGCTCATTCTTCTTTGCCGAGATCAGCGCGATGACGTCCTCGTTGAGCCCCTTGGGGACGACGTCGGTATCGAGGTCGGTGACGAACCCGTACCGGTACTCCTGGTTCGCCAGGTCACGAACCTCTTCAGAGATACCAGTCGTGGTTGCGGGTGCACTCATCTTCGTCTCCATGTCAGGCGGTGTCAGGCAATGTGTCGCTCAGCGCTCCAGCGGCGGCACGGTGGCCGCGGTGAGTGGACCAACCGCCGAGATCGCCTGTCGGACCCAGTCACTCGTGCGCGCACCGACAGGTTTCGATGCAGGACGGAGCCCGTTCGCACGGTCGAAAACGCGGTAGTCGGTGAATAACACAACATAAGTGTGACGTAATTCGCCCCCTCGACCTAATCGAGTCTCACAGCCCGGTAAGGTCTGCCTTACTTCATATGCGGCAGGACTTTACGACCTGCACGCAACCCCACGAAAGGGAACAAGGATGACGCACCTCACCGCAGGACCCGCCTTCCCGACGGGCACGATCCTCGGCTATCCGCGGATCGGCCGGCGTCGTGAGCTGAAGAAGGCCGTCGAGGAGTTCTGGGCCGGATCGATCACGGCGGACGAGCTCGAGACGCGTGCGGGCGAACTGCGAGCGGCCACGCGTGAGCGCCTCGCCTCGCTCGGTCTCGGTCGCACGGATTCCTCGATCCCGGAGAGCTTCAGCTACTACGACCAGGTCCTGGATGCCGCGGTTACCCTCGGCGCCGTCCCCTCTCGGTTCGCGTCAGTGGTCGATGCGAACGGTCGGGTCGACCTCGCCGGCTACTTCACGCTGGCGCGCGGTGAGGGAGACCACGCGCCGCTGGAGATGACCAAGTGGTTCGACTCGAACTATCACTACCTTGTGCCGGAGATCGGCCCGGAGACGGTATTCCGACTCGCCGGCGATCGCCTCGTCCAGGAGTTCGAGGAGGCCAAGGCCGCCGGATTCCTCACCCGCCCGGTGATCGTCGGCCCGGTCACGTTCCTGCTGCTGAGCAAGGCAACCGATGAGGCACCCCAGGCTTTCCGCCCCCTGAGCCGCGTGACCGACGTCGTCGCGGTCTATGGCGAGCTCCTCGCGCGCCTGGCCGCGGCGGGCGCGCAGTGGGTTCAGCTGGACGAGCCAGCCCTCGTCACCGAAAGCCTGGCGGACCAGCGCAAGCACGTACTCACGGCGGTCGAAGCTGCCTACGCGACACTGGGCGGCGCCTCCGATCGTCCGCAGCTCTTCGTCGCCGCACCGTACGGCAGCCTGGATGACGCACTGCCCATTCTCGCGGCGTCGCCCGTCGAAGCCATCGGGTTCGACCTCGTTCGCGGGACGACTCCTACCGGGCTCGACGAACCGACCAGGCGGGCGCTGGCAACCAAGACCATCGTCGGCGGTGTGGTCGACGGCCACAACGTCTGGCGCGGCGACCTCGGAGCGGCCTTCGACGTGCTCAACGAGCTGCATGCGCTCACGCCCCGGATCGCTGTCTCAACGTCGACCTCGCTGCTGCACCTGCCCCATGACGTCGACGACGAACCGCTCCTGCCCGACGCCATGACGAGCTGGCTGGCCTTCGCAGACCAGAAGGTCGGGCAGGTCGCCACTCTCGCTACAGGACTTACTGAGGGGCATGAGGCGATCCACGGGGAGCTGAGTGCGGCCTCTGCTGCTCTGGCGGGACGCCGGTCCGCTCCGGGCGTGCAAGATGGCGACGTACGGGCACGCGCCGAGGCCCTGACTGCAGGGGACTTCTCCCGTGGCGCGTATGCGGATCGCCTCCCCGCGCAGGAGGCTGCTCTTGACCTGCCCCTCCTGCCCACGACGACCATCGGCTCTTTCCCGCAGACCGGCGACATCCGTCGAAGCCGTGCACAGCTGGCCCGCCACGTCCTGAGCGAGGCCGAGTACGTCGACCTCATGCAGGCCGAGGTCAAGCGCGTTGTCGACCTGCAGGAGTCGATCGGCCTGGACGTCATCGTGCACGGCGAGCCCGAACGCAACGACATGGTGCAGTACTTTGCCGAGCATCTGGACGGCTTCGCCGTCACCAAGAACGGCTGGGTGCAGTCCTACGGAACCCGGTGCACGCGTCCGTCGATCCTCTGGGGTGACGTGTCGCGGCCCCAGCCGATCACCGTCGACTGGTCCAAGTATGCGCAGAGCCTGACCGCCAAGCCAGTCAAGGGCATGCTGACGGGCCCCGTGACGATTCTCGCCTGGTCGTTCGTTCGCGATGACCAGCCACTCGGCGAGACGGCGCGCCAGGTCGCGCTCGCCCTGCGTGACGAGATTGCGGACCTCGAGACCGCGGGCATCCGCATCGTGCAGGTGGACGAGCCCGCCCTGCGCGAGCTGCTGCCGCTCAAGCGGAAAGACCACGCAGACTACCTGGACTGGTCTGTCGGCTCGTTCCGCCTGGCCACCTCGGGTGTGCGCGACAAGACGCAGATCCACACGCACCTGTGCTATTCGGAGTTCGGCGTCGTCATCGATGCGATCCGCAACCTGGACGCCGACGTCACAAGCATCGAGGCCGCCCGCTCACGCATGGACGTCATCGCAGACCTTCGGGCGAGTGGCTTCGACCACGGCATCGGCCCGGGCGTCTACGACATCCACTCGCCGCGCGTGCCAAGCGTCGCCGAAGTCACCAGGCTCCTGGACACGGCGCTCGCGTCGATCCCGGCACGCCAGCTCTGGGTCAACCCGGACTGCGGTTTGAAGACCCGCGGCTACGCCGAGACCCTCGCATCGCTTCAGAACATTCTTGCCGCCACGCGCGCCGTCCGCGAAAGGCTCGCGCCGTCCGCCTGACGAGGCTCTCCCGACATCGAGGCGAGGCATCCTCATCGGCGTGGCACGGCGCGCAGGTTCGAGCGGGCGGCTGTCGAAGGGGTCATCCGCTATGGATGATGCCGATGGACGGTGGACGGCACGGCGTTGTCGGTACAAACCAAGAATTTCCTCGCGCTCCGGCTCAGCGACTACTCTCCGAGGCTTCGGAGTCCGCCTTGAGCCGACCCCTTGGCACGGCGCACCCTGGTGCCGTGCTCATGCGCGATGTACGCCACGGACGTCAGCGGCTCGCCCTTCATTGGATGCGTCGTGCTTCGACGAGAAGGCCCTCAAAGCCGGGTAGTGCGCGTCCTGCAGTCGTTGTCTCGCCAGACCAGTCAACGCACTTGTGGTGCGATCCGATGAGCCCGCCCAACATCCGCATCTGCTTGATCCGCGCGAGTGGACGACATGCGTCTTTTTAGCCGCGAGGCGGGCGAGGGCCCTCAGGAATTTGTTTGCCGGTACCTGATGACCGCCAGCTCTGTGGGACCGGCAAAGAATGGGGAATCATGGCGTCATGGACTTCCCCCAGATTTGGCCGCACCTCAGCACCTCCAGCCACTCATGGCTGATGGAGCACAACGGGGAGCCTCTCCCGGACGATCTCATCGCCGAAATCCTCAGCGTCACGGGAGGCGAACAGAGCGCTCAGTGGTGGACTGGTTCCTCCGTGGAGGGGGAGACACAGCTCACCGACGAGGTGGTGGACTGGATCGAGACCGTCGCCAACGACGACCAGAACTGATCCACGCTCTAACTATCCAGCGGCAGCCCACGCGGCGACCGCGGTAGCGCGCTCACACCGCGCTCGTTCAAGCGAGACACGGCCAGTCGCGTCACACCGCCGCCAAGGACCGCACCTTCAAGACCGTCCGTCCGAATCTCAGAATCGCCAGCGGGACTGTTCCGATCCGCAGACGGCCGTCGTTGTGAATCACCGGGACCGTCCCGGCTGACGATCGGTAACCGGTCACGGTTGGTTCCAGGAACAGCTCGCCCGGCCGCAGCAGTTTGCTGGTTTCGCATTAAGCACCCGGCCGACGGAGTTGTGTTGTTCAGTCCTTGGCAGTTGCGATGCGTCAGCGCTCCCAGCCCTGAGGACGCGCGTGGAGCTCATGGGCACGTGGTTCAAGATAAGCAGGGCCGGCGCACCGCCGCTGCGGCTGTGCGCAAGAGGGTCTGATGGCGCAGCTCACCTGGTTCCAAACGGACACCGGCGTGCGTGTTGTCGATCTCAACGCCACCCCCGACGGCGCCGGCATGTACCAGTCGGCCGGATTCAGTGCGTCGGCGTTCCCCAGCTGCTCAGTTTCGCCCTCATAGGAGAAGAAATTCGCAGCTAAGGTACCTGCCGCCAGTTGCTAGGGAGCCTTCGCGGCATCTGGCGCCCAGCGAGTGCTGCAATCTGGCCACCTTCGTACGCAGCGGCGCTCGCCGGCCTCGCCGTCTCAACGGCCTGGACGGTTTTGCAAGGCTTGGGCGCCGGCGGCCCAGTGGTGTTGGGCCTGATGGATGCGCTCACAACAGGGCCGATCAGGCCGTTGTCGCGTGCGCGTACTAGCACTCAAGGGGCGATGACGAGGCAGTCCAGGACCCGGTCTTGGGCCCCGGGGTGCTTTCGACGCTGCGCTCGCGGCAGCGGTCGACGGACTCAAGGGCACAGATTGCAAAAACGTTCTTGCCGCCCTGTGGAGAATGATGACAACGCAGGCACGGGCCGCT
>NZ_JACMOM010000225.1 GCF_014378035.1 Aeromicrobium sp.
CCAGCGGGCGCTGCGCGCCAGGTCGCTGACCGGCAGCTTGATCTGGCGCACGCCAGCGATCGGGAGCTTCATGACCTGAAGTGTGACGACAAGCCGCCAGCCGATCAAGACCGCAGGAAGGAGCCGTTCGGTTGCCGGCAACGCGTGTCTGAAGCTGCGTCTTTGCACCGCCTATCGGGCGACTTCGTCGGCGCCCCACTGCGCGCGCCCACCTGCTCGCGTGCCACGCCGACCCCAGAACCGCCGGGCACGACGATCGCGCGCGGCGACCTCGACCGGCAGGGCGTCCGCTACCTCATCGCCTCCGTCGCCGGCGTGTGGACGGGGAGTTGCTGCCGCGCGCAGCATCAGTGCCACGACCCCAGCGCTGCAACCATGCCCTCGACCGTGGCTTCGCTCCTGGCGACCGCCATCACAAGCTCGTACGCGGCGTCGTCCGGGGCGTCCAGCGTGACGTCGTTGAGCCCGTAGAACACAACGGTCGCCAGCCATCCGAGGCGCTTGTTGCCATCGACCAGGGCGTGGTTGCGCACGATCGAGTCGAGGAGGACGGCTGCCTTGGTGTCCAGGTCGGGGTAGGCCTGCTGTCCGTAGAGCACGGCCCGAGGGCGATAGGCGGCCGCGTCGAGAAGCCCGATGTCCCTCACCGGCCCGACGCCGAGCTCGCCGGTGAGGGTGAGCAGGTCCTCGAGGCAGAGGTAGACCGTCACCTGCCGAGGCGCTCGAGCACGTCGGCGTACCGCGCTCGCGCCTTCGTCGACAGTTCACGGACGACGTCCTCGTGGACGCGGCGAGCGGCGGCATCGCGGATAGCGCGCACCGTGGCCTCCTGTTTGCTGATGCCCTGGGCGTCGGCGAGTAGGGCCAGCGCCTGCTCGTCCTCATCGGTCAGTCGCAGAGTCATAGCCATGACGCGATGCTACCAAACTGGTATCGCCAGCCCTGTCGCACGTGCGTCACATCACCGCGTAGCGGCGTGGCCCAGTAGACGTCCATCACTCCACGCAGAACTCGTTGCCCTCCGGATCGATCATGACGGTCAGCTCACCATCGTCGCGAACGGTGCAAGCGCCCAGTGAGAGCAGCCGATTCACTTCTTCCGTGTGTGACAACATCGGCCTCAGGTCGAAGTGCTGACGATTCTTTACGGTCCTGCCCTCGGGAACCCGGACGAACCAGATACTCGGCCCTCCCCAGCCCGCAGGCTCGACCCAGGCGCGGTCCGCGGTGCTCTCCTCATCAACGTTCGACCCCAACGCCGCCGCCCAAAAGGCCGCGACGAACAGGGGGTCGTGACAGTCGACGGTGACGGACTTGATGAAGGACACCATGCGGCTGAGGGTAGGCCGACTCGCCGGAGATTGTCTGGTTCTCAGCACCTGGGAGGAGGCCAGGCTGTCACGATCATCGATAGCCGTGGTTCCCGCACCTCTCGCGCCTGTCGGCGCGGCCGGGAGCAGCGGCACTCCACCGCGTACGGTCCCGGCGAAGTGGCTGTTCACTTCGCGTATCTCCGGCCGACGGTTAGCGCTCCGGGAGTACCACGACCGCACCGCAGCCTTCGCACCGCACCGCGGGCCCGGTGTGGTTGAGGAAGCCGTC
>NZ_JACMOM010000226.1 GCF_014378035.1 Aeromicrobium sp.
CGAGCTGGGTCTGCAGAGCTCGATCCAAGCTGTCTATCCTTTGCTCGACAATAAGGACGAGGCAATCGCACGCCTCGCTGCGGCCTTTGCGATCGATGTGGACGGGGTCGGCCTCGGCGAGCTGGTCGGTGGCCTTGGGGTCGCCGAATCGGTGCTCACCGCGCTCGATCAGGTCGGTACCCCCCGAGCGGGAACCCGGGTCGTCATCCAGGGCTTCGGGTCGATGGGCGGCGCGACGGCCCGCTACCTCTCGCAGGCCGGGCTTCTAGTCGTCGGGATTGCTGACTCGCGCGGAGTCGTCGTCAATGCTGAAGGCCTTGACGTCGAGACCCTGCTGAGGACGCGCGACTCCTTCGGCGAGATCGATCGGACCCGCTTGCGCCCCGAGGATGCCGAGCTGCCAGTCGAGGAGTGGCTCACGATCGACACCGATGTGCTGGTGCCGGCCGCCATCTCGTACTGCATCACCCCCGACAATCAGGCGGAGGTGACCGCATCGCTGATCGCCGAGGCCGCGAACATGCCGGTGCTTCTCGAAGCCGAGGCGCTCCTGGCCGCCCGCGGGGTCGTGCTCGTCCCCGATTTCGTCGCCAACTCTGCCACCAATGCTTGGTGGTGGTGGACGCTTTTCGGTGACGTCGACGCAGACGCCGCACAGTCTGAGCAGAAGATTCGTTCGGAGATGAGCCGCATTGTCATCGACATGTTCGCGCGTGCCCGCTCGGACGATACGACGCTGCGCGACGCAGCCCTGGCATTCACAGCCGATCAGCTGCAGGCGATCGAGAGGCGTTTCGGTCGGTCATGACTAGTCAGTTCCCGACTCTGAACAGCGCGGCCGATAGGGCCGAGGCGTCTCTTCGTCCCTTCCGGGATCCGGTTTCGGTCGCCGTGGTCGGCGCCTCGAATCACCACGCGAAATGGGGCTACTGGCTCGCGCGGGGCGCACTGGCGGGCAAGAGCCGCCGTGCGGTGTATCTGGTCAATGGGGGCAGCACGATCGTCCATGGTGAGAAGGCCTACCCGAGCATCGCGAGCCTGCCGGAAGACCCCGAGCTGGTGGTGCTGTGCGTCCCGCCGCAGCAGGTCAAGGGCATTGTCATCGAGGCTCTTGCGCGGGGCGTCCGAGCGTTCCTGGGGATCACCGCCGGTGTGCCCGAGCAGCGGCATCTGGGCGAGATGATCAGGGCTGCGGGTGCCCGCATCATCGGGCCGAACAGCCTTGGACTCTATGATGCGACCACCGAGCTCCAACTGGCCTGGGGCAACTTCAGCCCAGGCTCGCTCGCCATCGTTTCGCAGAGCGGGCAGCTCGGGTCGGAGATCGCCGGTCTGGGTGCTCGCGCCGGCCTGGGTGTGTCACGGTTCGTCTCGATCGGCAACCAGCTCGACGTCAGCGCCGCGGAGATTCTCGAGGACCTGGTGGACCACGAGGCGACGCGGACAGTGGCGTTGTATCTCGAGAGCTTTGCGAAGGGCACCGAATTGGTACGAACCCTGCGAGCGCTCACCGACGCCGGCAAGAAGACGCTCGTCCTGGCCGCCGGCGCCAGCGAGGCAAGCCAGCGTCTTGCTCGTTCGCACACCGGATCGCTGACATCTGCGCTCGACGTCGTCGACGCCGCCTGCCGCTCCGCAGGCGCGATCCGGGTCTCGACGCCCACCGAGCTGGTCAGTATCGCTCACTATCTGAGTGTGGCCCCGGCGCCGGCAGGCCGTCGAGTCGCGGTTGTCAGCGACAGCGGAGGACAGGGCGGCATCGCCGCTGATGTCGCTGCCGCCGAGGGCCTGCTGGTCGGGGTGTTCTCGCCCGCCCTGCAGGCTGATCTAGCAGCGTTCGTGCCAGCAGGCGCCGCGGTGTCCAACCCCGTCGATCTCGCGGGCGCGGGTGAGGCAGATCTCGGCGTCTACGCAGATTTAAGCCAGGTCCTTCTCGAGTCGGACGAGGTCGACGCGGTGGTCCTGTCGGGCTATTTCGGCTGTTACGGGGAGAACTCGCCCGCGACGGAGGCATCCGAACTCGTCGTGGTGGACCGCCTCGGCGAATTGGCCACGACCTCACAGATTCCGCTGGTCGTTCACAGCATGAGCCACGAGTCTGCAGCCGTTGATCGCATGTGGAGCCACGGGATCCCTGTCTTCGGCAGGGTCGAGTCGGCCCTTCTCGCCATCAGCAAGGCTGCAGACCTGGCCGCGTGGCCGGGTCGTCATCCGGGCGTCTCGCGGTCAGCACCGAAGCCGATCACCCGTGGGTACTGGGGCGCCAGATCATTGCTTGCCGACGTCGGCATCCCGCATCCTGTGGGCAGATTCATCGCCGACCCGTCAGATCTAGAGTGCGCCGCACGCGATCTGTCATTTCCCCTCGTCCTCAAGGCCGGCTGGCTCGACCACAAGAGTGAGCACGGCGGCATCACGCTCGGCGTCCTGACGCTTGAGGCGCTGACAGCGGCCTACGGCGACATGGTTGCGCGCCTCGGAACAGGCGAATATGTCGTGGAGGAGCAGGACACCCGCGCGCATGTCGTCGAGGTGCTCGTCGGTGGACGACGAGACCGCGACTTCGGTCCGATCATTCTGGTCGGCAACGGTGGGGTCGAAGCGGAGCTGCACCGTGACGTCTGCGTCGAGCTCGCGCCGGTCGACCATGCGACAGCGCTGACGATGATCCGGCGCCTGAGGTGTCTCGCGGTGCTGCAGGGCTGGCGCGGGAAGCCCGCCACCGACATCGATGCTCTCGCGTCGATCGTGGTGTCGGTCTCCGGAGCGATTGCTGCGGACGACCGCATCCACGAGTTCGAAGTCAATCCGGTAAGAGTGGCGCCAGGCGGCGCCCTAGCTGTCGATGCCCTCATCATCACAGCCGAACCGGCCAAGACACGAGGGCGAAACCCGTGAAGATCCCCGACATCACGCAAGAGTTCGCCGGCCGTGTCGCGGTGGCGACCGGCGGCGGATCGGGCATGCGGCTCGGCAAGTCCGTGCATACCCATGAAAGGGCGAACGCGTGACGACGATGACGGGCGGGGAGGCTGTCATTGCGAGCCTGGCGGCGCATGGCGTCGACACCATTTTTGGCATTCCCGGCACCCACAACCTCGCAGCGTATGCGGCCATGGACACGTACGGGATCACGCACATCTCGCCGCGTCACGAGCAGGGTGCGGGATATGCGGCAGACGGATATGCCCGATCGACCGGACGTCCTGGTGTCGTCCTCACCACGACCGGTCCGGCGATCCTCAACGCTGCCGCATCGGCTGCCC